>JAZKXQ010000316.1:0-5024 GCA_045611725.1 Oscillospiraceae bacterium | reverse complement strand
ATTTTTTTATTTTTTTAATTCAGCAAGTTCAGACGGCGTAAATACGTACTTCTTATTACAAAAATGACATTCAATTTCAGTATCTTTATTTTCATCTATCATTGACTGAAGCTCATTATCCCCAAGACTTACCAAAGCTCTTGATACTCTTTCACGACTGCAATCGCATTTATATGAAACATTCACCTCATCAAGAATATTAGGTTCAAGACCATCAAGAAGTTTTAAAGCAATATCCTCAGCTGTAAGTCCCTCTGACATCATCTGGGTAACTGATGGCATATTATTAATATTTTTTTCAAGAATATCTATACATTTTTCATCTGCAAAAGGAAGAAGCTGTATTAAATATCCTCCTGCAACATTTACTGTAAGGTCGGGATTTACAAGAACTCCAAGACCGCATACTGTTGGTATCTGTTCACTTGTTGCAAAATATGCAGCAATATCTTCTGCTATTTCACCGGAAACTATTGGTATCATACCCGAATAAGGCTCTTTAAGTCCCAAATCCTTTATAACAGACAATGTACCGTTTTTTCCTACTGCACCTGCAACATCAAGTTTGCCATATGAATTAAGAGGAATTTCCACTACTGGATTTGAAACATAGCTTTTAACATTTCCCCTGCTGTCTGCAACGGCAATTAATGCTCCTGTTGCACCGCCTCCGTCAAGTCTTACTGTAACGGAATCCTTTTCTCCTTTTAGAGAATAACCCATAAGAGAACAGGCTATAGAAAGCCTTCCAAGTCCAGCAGTAACTACCGCAGAAGTTTTATGAATTTTTTCAATTTCACTTACAATATCGGTTGCGTCAAGAAATGATGCAACAACTGACGCATCAGCTGATATTGAACGTTTAAGAATACCCAAAATTATCTCACCTTTCCAAGAACATAAACTACTCTCTGGCTTTTTTCGTGTACAGGATTAAAGCTGTCATCATCATAACAGGCAAGTATCTTAAATCCTGCATTTTCAGCCAAAGAATCAATTATTTCAATATCGTATGCAGTTTCTGAAAAATTCTCACTGTAACGTCTGTAAACATCTCCGTCACGTTCAAAAAATTCAAGATTTATGCATACTTCATTATTTTTTTCCAGATAATTATTTTCCCACACACAGTAAACATCATCTGTTTCATAAGTAAAGACATTATCAGCAAGAATATGCTTATGTTTATAAACAGTATTCATATCAAAGATAAAAAGTCCGTCAGGTTCTGCAAAAAGAGAAACTCTCTCAAAAGTTTTCTGAATATCCTCAAGGCATTGCAAATGGTTAAGGCTGTCCAAAGCACATACAGTTATATCTATTGTACCAAACATATCCAGTTTTCGCATATCCTGACAAAGATATTGTATTTCAAGACTGCTTTCAAATTTTTTATCAAGAGCTTCATTAAGCATACTTTCGGAATTATCAACACCTATTACATCATAACCCATACGGGAAAATTCTTCTGAAAGGCTTCCTGTACCACAAGCTAAATCAAGAAGAATACCACCATGTTTATTTCTGAATTTCTTTATAATTGAATGAAAATATTCAGCACGTTTTTTATAGTCTATATTGCCTGTAAGACAATCATAATAATAAGCAAAATACTGATAATTACTTTCCATTTTTCTTTTCCTTAAGTCTTTCAAAAACTATTTCATAACCATTATTTCCATAGCTTAAAGAACGGTTTACTCTGCTTATAGTAGCTGTACTTGCTCTTGTTTCACGGACTATATCAGTATAAACGTGGCGAGGTTCAAAAGTTGGTGAAAGCATTTTTGCTACCTGAAATCTTTGTGAAAGCGATTTAAGTTCAAGAACTGTGCATAAATCCTCAAAAAATTTATAACATTCATCAACTGTTTCAAGACAGAGAATAGCTTCAAACAGTTCATCAGTAGCTTTATTTTTTATTTTATCATTCATAAAAAATCCTCCCAAAACATTATAATATTATTTTAGCATACTAAATTCCAAAAGTAAAGTAATTTATTCAAATTTATTTTGTATCGCCTGTGCAATTGACTTTTTATAGTATATTTGTTATAATTAGCTTAAAAACAATTAAGACTTTGTTGAAACAAATTAAAATAGTATAGGAGAATTTATTATGGCTGAATTTATTATTGATGAATGTATAAAAGAAACTTTTGAATTTTATAAGAATATTTGTTCTTATGTTTCTGAAAACTGCGACTCTGAATTTGATGAACCAGCAACATTAGAAAAAATCGAACAATGGGAAAAAGAAAATGATACCAAATTACCACATCAGTATAAAAGTTGGCTTTTATTGACATCAGGTTGCAATTTATTTAATAACACCATTCATATGTGCTTTCCCGAGTTAGGATGTATGGAAGAAAACAATGATATTATTGTTGTAGGGTGCAATATGGGTACTGAATCTCAGTATTATATCAAACGTGATACCGGTGTAGCCTGTTTCTTTTCTGATAGCTCAATGGAAGAAACTGAGTTTGACAGTGTTGAAGAATTATTGTATGAGATTATATATGATGGTGAATGTGAGTACGCAGACTATCTTGATGAAGGTTGGGAAGATGATTTTAATAAAAAGTATGGATATTAATTATTCAACCACAACTTTTGATTTATAGGATCGCTGTAAATTTATATAATAATACTTAAAAATTGGAGAAGTAAAATGAAATTAACAGATTATAAAGATAATGGTTTATGCAGAGGGAGTATTATTAGATTCAATTCAGCAAAATATCCATTTGAATCTACAGTAGATTTTATGTTTTGCCACTATCCGTCAGTTAGTGACAATTGTTGCCCGATGGCACTTTATTGCATAACAGGATATAATGCAGGACATCTTGAATATGTATTTCCAACAGAGGCAATGTTCAATGGAAATCCTCACTGTATTAGCAAAGAATGGATTGTTAATAACTGGACGAAAAATGTTATGGATTGTACTGATATACTTGATGCAGAATTAATCATCTGAATAGTGAATAAACAAAAATCCAGAGAAGAAATTATATCTTCTCTGGATTTACTTTTTTATTACTTATAAGTATCATAAGTTCTGAAACGTGAAAGCTCATCTGCAAGTGTTGTAGACATTGATGAAAGCTGTTCACTCGAAGCTGCACTCTGTTCAGCTGTTGCTGTTGTGGAATGCATTCCTGATTCAATATGAGTCATTCCCGAAGCAATATCCTCAACTGAAAGTTTCTGTTCATTTGCTGCAACTACTATTTTATCCATTTCATCGCTTACCTTATTTATATCTCCTACAATATTTATCATAGCCTCTGATACTTTTTCAGCAAGTTCTGAACCAGACATTACAGCCTGAATTGATTCATTAATAAGTACTGTTGTATGCTGTGCAGCCTCTGCACTCTTTGTTGCAAGGTCGCCTACTTCGTGAGCAACAACTGCAAAACCTTTTCCAGCCTCACCTGCTCTTGCAGCCTCTATTGAGGCATTAATAGAAAGAATATTTGTCTGGAATGCAATGTCCTCAACGGTTTGACTTATATTTTTTATAGCCTCTGATTTTTCTCTTATATTTTCAACAGCCTGTGCAAGTTCCTTCATAAGCTTTTCACCGTCAAGAGCATTTCTGTTAGCCTTAGTTGTAAGTTCAGAAACATAATCTGAAATCGTAGCTGTATTTTCTGCTTTCTGCTGAATTGATGAGAGAGTTGCTGAAATTTTATCTACTGCTTCAGCCTCTTTAATAGCAATATTTGAAAGGCTCTGAGCACCCTCTGCAACTTGTGACGCTCCCTGCTGAATATTTCCAACACCATATTTTACATTGTTGAATATTCCATTCATAGTTGCAGTTATCTTATCAAGTGAATTTCCTATTGCTATAAAGTCACCCTGATAATCAACTGAAGATTTTACTGTAAGGTCACCATCAGCAATTCCTGCAAGTACATTCTGAATATCCCCTATGTACATTTTAAGATTACTTATAGTATTTGCTAAAGATTCAGCAAGTATATATGTTTCATCATTTCTTGCATTATGTTTGAAATCGCTGTTTATATCCCCACTTGAAAGCTTTGAAAGTCTGGTAACTGATTCATTTATAGGAACTGAAATATTATTTGCAACTTTCATTGTAATTATAACTGAAGCTATAACCAAGGCTATAACCAAAATATTTACTATTATAAGATTATTCATTATTTTTTCAGCAATCTGTGAATAGTTCGCTGTTACAGCAATAGACCAGCCTGTATCGGCAAGAGGCTGATAGCATACAAGATATTCCACTCCATTTGATGTATACATCATATCCCCTGTTTCACCTGAAAGCATATGTTTTGAAAGTTCTTTAAGACCTTCATCAGAAGCTTGTGAATATATAAGCATATCATAGACCTTTGAAATATCAGAAGATGCGATTACCTGACTGTTTGAATCAAGAACAACTATATTGCTTCCCTCACCCATATCTATGTTATCAAGCCCCTTTGAAAGCTGTTCGCAATCTATACCACCATAGAAAACATAGTCTATTTCTTCAAATGTAAATTTAACAGCCATCATCATAGTCACTAAATTATCGGTTCTACGAATTATAGGAGATGATATTGCAGTTTTTCCGTTCATAGCATCTTTAAAATAAGCTCTATCGGAAATATTAGTATCATTATATGTAATTCCATCGTTATAGGCTACTGAAAAATCCTTGAACATTGTAGTTGACGCAAGTTCTGCAAGTCTTTTTTTTCTTTTTTCAACAGGAACAGTATTATAATATACATAATGTTCCTTTGAAGCAGTTTCAATCTGCATTGAAAGAAAATCCATTGTATTCTGAATAGTTTGCGAATACGCTGAAGCAAGACTCCTTGTTTCATTTTCATATGAGCTATGGTATGCGTCTTTTACACTTATGTAAAGACTTATTTCCAGAACCATAACAAGAACAAATACAGTTATGAGGGTAAGTCTTAAAATTCTGTATTTTATTTTTGTTGACTTACCTGCCTTTTTGGATTTACTCACTTTTTTTG
>JAZKXQ010000315.1:0-2131 GCA_045611725.1 Oscillospiraceae bacterium | reverse complement strand
GAAAAATAAATCCTATTTCAGCATTTCTTATACTGCTCAGTTGTTTATCATTCATAGTACTTATATCACAGCCATTAAGATGATAATTACCCTCTGTTGGTCTGTCAAGAGCTCCTATTATATTCATAAGAGTACTTTTTCCTGAACCTGACGCACCGACTATTGATACAAATTCGCCTTCGTGAATATCTATTGATATTCCGTTAAGTATCTGAAGCTCATTGGGCTGACCGATATAATATCTTTTTATTATATCCTTCATTGAAATAATTGTTTTTTTCATAGCTTATTCTCCGGTTACTTCTTCATTAAAATCTTCAAGCATACTTTCATCTACATTGAGAATTTTTCCATCGTATGCAAGATATGGAGAAGTGAGAATTAAATTGCCTTCTTTTATTTCAGATGATATAATTTCAGTATAATAATCGCTTTCAAGTCCTTTTTCAATTATAAGCTTTTTAGCCTTATAAGTACCATCACTTTGATATTCTGCAATATATACACTGCATTCGCCATTTTCTTCATCTTCCATTATAGCATCATAGGGAACAGCAAGAGATTCTTCACGTTCTTCAATGATTATTTTTGCTTTAGCTGACATTCCTATAAGTAATTCTGTATCTTTATCATCAATTGTTATTTCAGCAGTATATCCTCCTGCCTCCTGAGTAAGTTCATTTCCACCACTCAGAATATTAACAACTCTTGTAACAGTACCGTTTATTTCAGTTTCTCCTGTAGCGTCAGTTTTTATAACAGCTTTAAGACCTTCTTTTACTTTAAGAATATCAACAGGTTTAATCTGTACTGTTATTTTTAATTCATCAGTATTTTCAATTGTCATAATAGCGTCAGTTGTTGCAATACTTCCTTCAGCTACTGCAAGAGAAGTTATAATACCACTTTGAGGAGCTTTTATAGTACATTCATCAAGCTGTTTCTGTATTGCCTCAAGCTGTTTCTGTGCTGAATTGTCTTTGTTGAGTTCTTCCGAATCAAGAATATCCTGCATACTCTGGATATTCATATCAGCACTTCTTTCAGCTGCATAATAAGCGTCATATGCAGCAGATACAGCATTATCATATGAACCAAGCTGTGCATCAAGAGCTTTAAGTTCTGCATTTGATTGAGTACAAAGCTGTTCATATTCAAGATACTTCTGATAAACATTCTGATATTCTGTTTCATCTGTAATACCTGAAAGTGAATAGTAAAGCTCATTTTTTGTATGTTCATACTGATAACAGGTATTTGCGAAACTATTGTAATTATCATATGCATTTTGACAAGCCGTTTCAGCCTCATTAATAGCATTTTGTGCCTGTGCAAGTGCTGTATCTTTATCAGCTACTGCATTGTTATAGTTTCTTACATTTACTTCGTGATTTTTAGCTTCTATTGAATTTGCTTTATCAATATTTTCTTTAAGGTCATCATATTCTTTCTGAATATCTTCACTGTCAAATATACAGAGAATATCTCCTTCTTTAACATAATCACCAATATCAACATTAAGTGTTTTAACCTTGGCATTAAGCTTTGTGGTAACTTTTACAAGGTTATTGCTTTCTACTGAACCTGAAACACTTATGCTTGTTGATAAATCTTGAATACCTACTGGCATTACATCATCATACATTTGTGCAGACTGTGAAAGAGTTTCCATAGTACTTGAAACGCAGGAAGTTATACCAACTCCTGTAAGTCCCAGAACTGCAATCACTGAAATAATGACAATGATTTTCTTTTTACTCTTCTTTTTCTCCATAATTTGTCTGTTACTGTTTTTTATCCCCATAAAAAACAGTATCTCCTTTCATAATAAAGTATAATGGCTTTTTTAGGTGTACTAATACAAATATAACAGTAGTACAATAATATTGTATCATATATTTGAAAATTTTACAATATTTTTATACACAAAAATAAACATATAATATTATAAAAAAATGTATACTTTGCACATTGAGTTTATTTGTTAAATTAATTTTTTAAAGCAATGGAATATTTTAATATTGACTTTTTCCGATAATAAATATAAAATTAATTTGGAGAAATTTTATTATAAGTGGAGGGTATTTATGTTAAAACTCAGAAGATTTCTTGAGGGCTATAAAAAATACCT
>JAZKXQ010000314.1:0-2505 GCA_045611725.1 Oscillospiraceae bacterium | reverse complement strand
TGTTCCTTTGCCTGAGTATTTTCTGCCATAGACCTTTCAAAATACTCATTGAAATTATAGGTATCGAAAAGGTTATCAGGCTGAGGAACTGCATTATAATGCTCCATACTATAAAAACGATTTGTTTCGCAATGGTCAGTTATCGCCAATGCATCCAGTTTAAGCTCCATCGCTCGTCTGCAAAGGTCAGCAACCGTTTTATTATCGGCGTCAGGAGAATTATGAGTATGCGTATGACAATCCATCAGCATAAAAAACACCTCATTTTCTTTAATACGTATCGTATTTTAATAATACATTATAATTATATCACATTTTTTATACACATTCCAGTGTTTTATAAAATTTTTTATAATTATTTTTAACTTTACAAAAAAGCATAGCGAATTTAAGGGAGAAAGCATAAAAACTACCTTCTCCCTTATATAAATTATTTTTTACATAAAATTTTAGTTCTGAACCATTTATTATAAAGAATACTGCAATTACTTAAAGCAATATCATATACAATAAACATAATATTACACATTCCGAGCATTATCCAAAGTCCATATTTTCCCATATTTCCCATTTCATCTATCATATCAGTTATGCCGAAAATATAAAATCCAAGAAAAACTTCCGTTATTGTTGCAATATTATAGATAAGGAATTTCAGACCTACTCTTGCGACTGAAAATCTAAGCTTATCTATACAGCCTTTTACAAGAGGATAATATCCGAAAAATAAAACAAACATCATAACGGATTCTATATTGAATGTGGTAAGTATTGAAAGAATACTGACTGAACAATATGTTGTAAACGCCCAGCTTGTATCTGTTTCAAATTTAACAGCAAGAATTAACATTCCTGCCAACATAGGCATAACGAGATAAAAAACAGGTGACAAAGATGTTAAAAACATCAGCATAAGACATAAAGCCGATATTACTCCTCCAAGTGCCGTTTTATAGCTGATACTTTTCATACATTTTCCCCTCCAGAATTTCAGTTACATTAATTTTATCAGAATTTTTTATTATTGTCAATGATATTATTGACTTTTTTGTCAAAAAAATATATAATATATAATGTATATTGAAAAGCATAAAAGCTTTCAAATGAAAGGAGATAGATTTAAATGAAAAATATCAGAAAAAAACTGGCAGTCCTTATTCTCGCAGGTGTTATGGCTACAGGTTTCTCAGGTTGTTCGGGAGATGATTCAAATGATACAGAAACAACAACTCCCGTAGTAGCTGAAAAAAATGATGAAGAAAGCAAAGCTGATGAACAACAGCCTGTAAACAATGATAATGGTGGAGATGAATCGGCACCTCCTGCACAGAATAATAATCCTGCTGAAACATTCAAGGATTACAGCAATAAGAGTGTTGAAAACGGAAAGTCAGCATCGTGGCTCTGGATTGATACAGGTATGGAAGACCTTCTCGGCGACAGTGACATTTTTGAAATAACATTCAAAATCAAAGATGGTGTAGCAGATGGAAATTACAATGTTGTAATCAATGAACTTCAGATATGCAACAAGGCTACAGAAATCGTTGATGCAAAAGTAATTGATGGCGTTGTAACAGTAGGTTCGGCAACTGCTCCAGAGGCAACAACTGCTGATGGTGCTGCAGTTTCTCTTGTAAATACAAAAGGTAATGCAGGAGATACTATAACAATGAAAGTAAATTTCTCAAAAAATCCAGGATTCTGTGCTGTTCAGATGGGTATTAACTATGATGCATCTGTTCTTGAAATAACAGATGTTGTTAACACAGGAGTTATTAATGAACTCGGTTCTGTTACCCTCAATCTTGGTCAGTAAATAATTTTTACATACAAATAAAATATTATTAAAAGACATTTCTGTTATTTATGTCAGAAATGTCTTTTTTATAAAGGAAAAAGTTATGGAACTTGAAAAATTAAAAAAATCAAAATACATTATGAAATATGCTGATGAATGTAACTATATTATGGAAAATCTTATTCCTACGTCAGGTCAGGCAAGTACATTGCAAGGAAAATTACTTCGTGAATGCGAAAAACTACGATATGAAGCACAAACAAATGGTAATTATAACTGGGATAATTGGTTTGAATATTTTTGCAACCATATAAGCAAGTCTTTAACTGAACAGAATTTTTTCACTATAGAAGAAAAACAAGAAATCAAAGATATTGTGAATTTTTTTAAATCTTGTGGTGAATATGCAACAAATATTATTTACAACGATGATTTATCCGACGACTACCCTGTAGATTTAGAAAAACTTGCCTATACCAATGATAATTTATATGATATGATTGCTGATGCAATAGGAAAAATGCATTTTGAAATTGGAAAAGAAATACCATATATAATTAATCTGAATATGTATCGATAAATTTAAGCTCACAGAATTTACCTCTGTGAGCTTGATTTCTGCTATTATGCACATCATATATAAAAATTAAATCCTCATACAAAAATTTCTATACATTTCAAGAGTATTCTCTCTGTTTTCGGAC
>JAZKXQ010000313.1:0-14622 GCA_045611725.1 Oscillospiraceae bacterium | reverse complement strand
CTTGAGGGCAGAACAGCTGAAGAAACAGTGCATATCAAAGATATGGCGGCAGAAACGATTTCAATGGTAACTGACAGCGTTGACGCATATGTAAAAAATGACATTGAGCTTGCAAAAACGGTTATTACCCACGATGATAAGGTTGATGAGTATTTCGACAGAATTAAGAGTAGCCTTATAAAGATGATTGCGGAAAATCCCGAAAACGGCGAATATGCTCTTGACCTCTTGATGATTGCAAAATATTTTGAGCGTATTGGTGACCACGCAACAAACATTGCCGAATGGGTGATTTTCTCCGTGACAGGCGAACATAAGAACTCATAAAGGAGTTGATTTATATGATATGGTGCGTTGAAGATGACGCAAGTATCCGTGATATAGAGGTTTATGCTTTACAATCAACCGGTCTGGAAGCTAAAGGATTTGAAGACGGCGATAGCTTTCTGTCTGCTCTGAAAAATGATATTCCCGACCTTGTTATTCTTGATGTAATGCTTCCTGAAACTGATGGTATAGAAGTGCTGAAAATTATGAAAAATACAATGGAATATGCAGATATTCCCGTAATACTGGCAACTGCAAAGGGTGCTGAATTTGACAAGGTGCAAGGTCTTGACCTTGGTGCAGATGATTATCTCGTAAAACCGTTCGGTATGATGGAAATGATTTCAAGAGTAAAGGCGGTAATGCGTCGCTGTAAACCCAGAACAGCTCCCCGTGTTCTGCAAATCCGTGAGCTTTTGCTTAACCTTGATGAGAGAACTGTAATTATTAATGGAGAGCGTATATCTCTTACGTATAAGGAATTTGAACTTTTGAAGCTATTTATGAAAAATCGTGGAATGGTTTTTTCAAGAGATATGCTTTATAATGAAATATGGGGAGAGGATTTTGTAGGCGAAACAAGAACAGTAGATGTGCATATCAGAACACTCCGTCAGAAACTTGGCGAATACGGCGAAATGATTGAAACCATTCGACACGTTGGTTATAAGTTCGGAGGCTTTTAATAATAACTATGACAAGTAAGATTTTTCGTTCGATTTTTTTAACAGCTATTGCTGTTCTTATGGCAACATTTGCTATTATTACAAGCGTTCTTTATGATTATTTTACCAATGTTCAGATAAATCAGCTTAAAGATGAGCTTTCAATTGCATCTGTCGGAACGGAACAATTGGGTGAAATATATCTGCAAAATCTCAAATCAGATAATTTTCGTTTAACGTGGGTATCGGAAGACGGAACTGTGCTTTTCGATTCACAGGCTGATGAAACTGCAATGGATAATCATCTTGACCGTGAAGAAATTATTGAAGCCTTTGAAACAGGTAAAGGCAGTAGTTCACGTCGTTCTGCTACACTTACTGAAAAAACATTTTATGAGGCAGTACTGCTTTCAGATGGAACTGTACTTCGTATTTCTTTAAACCGTACAAGTAGATTTGTTTTACTTTTAGGAATGTTATACCCGATTATCATTATTAGCGTAACTGCTGTTATAATTTCTGCTGTTCTTGCACATAAAATGTCAAAGAAAATAATTGAGCCACTTAACAGGCTTGACCTTGATAATCCGACAGAAAATGATGCTTATGAGGAAATTGCTCCACTTCTTAGTCGTATACATAAACAGAATATGAAGATTGAACGCAAGGTGGCAGAGATTAATCGTAAAAAAGGAGAATTTGACCTTATCACAAAAAATATGCGTGAAGGACTTGTACTTCTTGATAAGAATAAGAATATCCTTACAATAAATTCTGCAGCAATGAATATTTTTGGTGCAAATGCAGATTGCATCGGAAAAGAATTTCTTGTTGTTGACCGTAAGCAAGATATAAGTACAGCAATAGAAAAAGCGATTACTGATGGACATTATGAAACAAGAGTAAAGCGTGATGAGCGTGAATATCAGTTCGATATAAGCCGTATCGAAACAGATGGAGAAACGGTTGGTACAGTAATTCTTGGATTTGATATAACTGAACAGGCTGACGCTGAACGGCTTCGCAGAGAATTTACTGCAAATGTTTCTCACGAGCTGAAAACTCCGCTTCAATCTATAACAGGTAGTGCAGAGCTTATTGAAAACGGACTTGTAAAGCCAGAGGATATGCCTCGTTTTGTAGGTCATATCCGTAAAGAAGCAACACGCCTTGTAACTCTTGTTGAGGATATTATCAGACTTTCACAACTTGACGAGCATAGCGAATTGCCAAAAGAAAATATTTCGCTTTTTGAAATTGCAAATGAGGTCTGTGGAATTCTCCGTGACAGTGCAGATAAAAAAGATATTTCTCTTACTGTAACAGGGGATAATGGAAATTTTTTCGGTGTAAAACATTTGCTTTTTGAAGTGCTCTATAATCTTTGCGATAATGGAATTAAGTATACTTCTGATGGTGGAAAAATAGATGTGAATATTTCAGAAACAGAAAAAGAAATAACTCTCACAGTTTCCGATAATGGAATAGGTATTGCTCCTGAACATCACGCAAGAATTTTTGAGCGTTTTTATCGTGTAGACAAGAGTCATTCAAAAAAATCGGGTGGAACAGGTTTAGGACTTTCTATCGTAAAACATTCTGTTCAGTATCACGATGGAAAAATCTCGCTTCATAGTGAGGAAAATAAAGGTACTACTGTTACGGTAGTATTGCCAAATATTATTCGCCGTAAAGAAAATGATGATAAGTAAGCTAAAAATTAATATAGAAAGCGAAGTTGTTTTTATGACTTCGCTTGATTTTATTGCGTTATAACTATTGCAAAATTTTAATAAATATGTTAAAATAAAATGTATGAATGTAAAATGAAATGCTGACGTTTCATTTGTAACAAAATGCTGAAGATATTTTTTCAGTGGACTTATAAAAACAAGGGAGAGTTGTAAATGTATAAGATTGTTCAAAAAAGAGAACTGAACAAATCTGTGATTCTTATGGATATTGAAGCTCCTTTCATTGCCAAAAAGGCTCTGGCTGGTCAGTTTATAATATTCAGAATTGATGAAAAGGGTGAGAGAGTACCTCTTACTATCGCTGATTATGACAGAGAAAAGGGTACAATAACTATTATATTCCAGATTGCAGGAAGAACTACTGAACGCCTTTCAATGCTTAATGAAGGCGATTCAATACTTGATGTTACCGGCCCTCTTGGTATTCCTACTCATCTGGATGAAAATGTAAAGAAAGTCTGCGTTGTAGGTGGTGGCGTTGGTTGTGCAATTGCTTATCCTCAGGCTAAACAGCTTTTCAATAACGGAGTTTCTGTTGATGTAATCGCTGGTTTCCGTAATAAAGATATTGTTATCCTTGAAGATGAATTTAGCAAGGTTTGTGATAATTTCTATCTTGCTACTGATGACGGCTCAAAGGGTACAAAGGGCTTTGTTACAAATATCCTCAAGGAAAAAATTGATGGTGGTGCAGGTTATGACGCTGTAATCGCTATTGGCCCTATCCCTATGATGAAATTTGTTTGCGAGGTTACTCGTCCTTATGGCATAAAGACTATTGTTTCACTCAATCCTATTATGATTGATGGTACTGGTATGTGTGGCGGTTGCCGTGTTACTGTTGATGGGAAAATAAGATATGCCTGTGTTGAAGGTCCTGACTTCGATGGTCATCTTGTTGATTTTGATGAACTTATGAACAGAAATTCAGTTTACAGAGAACAGGAACACGCTTGTCGTATGATGAAACTCGCAGGAGGTGAAAACAATGCCTAATATGTCACTTAACAAAGTTGCTATGCCTGAACAGGAACCATCTGTAAGAGCTAAAAATTTTGAAGAAGTTACTCTTGGTTATACTGAAGAAATGGCAATTGAAGAAGCTCAGAGATGCCTTAACTGTAAGCATAAACCTTGTATGCAGGGTTGCCCTGTAGGTGTAAGAATACCTGAATTTATAAAGGAAATGGCAGAAGGTCATTTTGAAGAAGCTTATAAAATTATTACAGGTACAAATGGACTTCCTGCCGTAAGTGGTCGTGTCTGTCCACAGGAAAATCAGTGCGAAGGAAAATGCGTAAGAGGTATTAAGGGTGAACCTGTTGCTATCGGCAGACTTGAACGCTTTGCAGCTGATTATGTTATGAAAAATAATCTTGTAAAGAATGAAAAGCCTGTTCCAAATGGTCATAAAGTTGCTGTTGTAGGTGCTGGTCCTGCAGGTCTTACCTGTGCAGGTGACCTTGCACGTCTTGGCTATCAGGTTACTATATTTGAAGCTTTCCATACTGCTGGTGGCGTTCTTATGTATGGTATCCCTGAATTCAGACTTCCTAAGGCTATCGTTCAGCAGGAAATAAATAACCTCAAAGAGCTTGGCGTTGAAATTATGACAAATATGGTTATCGGTAAAGTTCTTTCAGTTGATGATATTATGGAAATGGGCTATGAAGCTGTATTTATCGGTTCTGGTGCCGGACTTCCAAACTTTATGGGTATTGAGGGCGAAGCTCTTGTAGGTGTATGCTCTGCAAATGAATACCTTACAAGAATTAATCTTATGAAGGGTTATCTTGAAGATTATGATACACCTGTAATCAAATCAAAGTCAGTTGCTGTAGTAGGCGGTGGTAACGTTGCTATGGATACTGCAAGAAGTGCTTTGAGAATGGGTGCTGAACACGTTTATATAGTTTACAGACGTTCAGAGGCTGAACTTCCTGCAAGAGTTGAAGAAGTTCATCACGCTAAGGAAGAGGGAGTTGAATTTCTCCTCTTAAACAATCCTGTAAAGATTGTTGGCGATGAAAATGGTCGAGTAAAGGCTATGGAATGTGTTAAGATGGAACTCGGTGAACCAGATGAAAGCGGAAGACGCAGACCACAGGTTGTTGAAGGTTCTAATTATATGCTTGATGTTGACACTGTTATTATGTCAATCGGTACATCTCCTAATCCGCTTATCCGTACTACTACTACAGGAATTGAAGCTAACAAGAGAGGCTGTCTTGTAGTTAATGAGGATATGCTTACTACAAGAGAGGGAGTATATGCAGGTGGTGACGCTGTAACAGGTGCTGCTACTGTAATTCTTGCAATGGGTGCAGGAAAAACTGCAGCTGCTGCAATTGACAAGTATATAAAAGAAAAATAAATTTCTACTATTGTAGATTATGAAATCGGAGGAAATAGCAAATGAATCTTACAGATATGATGACTGTAATGACTGCATCGGCAACGGCTACAGAAGCTGATATGGGTGCTTTGATAGGTGGAACTATTATCCCTATGGTGCTTATGCTTGTGTTCTTTTACTTCATTTTTATGCGTCCGCAGAAGAAAAAAGAACAGGAAACTCAGCAAATGAGAAGCAGTATTGAAATAGGTGATGAAATAGTAACAATCGGCGGAATTGTCGGAATTGTTGTAAGAAAGACAAATGAAGAAACAATTGTTATTGAAACCGGTGGCGATAGAAATAAAATCCGAGTAAAGCTTTGGGCTGTACAGGAAAATCTTACTGCAAAGGAAAAGGCTTCAGCAGGAAAATCTGAACCAGCTGAAGAAAAAGCAGAAGATAAGAAAAAGAAGAAATCAGAAGAATAATTTTTGGAAGTGCTGTACAGAAATGTATGGCACTTTGTTTTTTTGATAAAATAAAATATTCTTGAAATAACAGAATATATATGATATAATTATAAAAAAAAGAGAAAAAAAGGAAGGGAAAAGATATATGGCTGTTATAAAAAATCTGAAAGTTGATGAAAATGGCTGGTTTGCTGATGGTAAATTTACTTCAGTATCATTATTTAATGGAGAAATGAATGTTTCAATATTTATTGATGATGGAGCAACAGTTGAATATGCTGAAAAATGCATTGCACATTATAATAATTTGAATAATAACAGTGACATACTTTTAAAATTACAGCAATATCTTTCAAAATTTTTTCTGTATATGTATAATGAATGGAATTGTATGGGGATATATGACGAAATAATTGATGAAATAGAAACAGTTATGGAAGGATATAAATCTGGAAAAAATCTTATTGAATATCTTTTTCAGCCAACGTTGTATGTTTATGCACCACAAGGTGATGATATAGGATATGGAATTGAGTGCGATTGTCCTTGGGAGCCTGAACATCAATGTTTAATATTAATCAGAAACAATGAATTGCTATATGTGGGTCAGTCTGATGGATTAGATGCTTGGGGTAATGAAGAAGATTATTATTGTATCTGGCACGATGAAAATATAGAATAGGTGTAAAATTATGGATTGTTTTGTTTTAAGTAATTTTTAAAATAACTCGAATTTCATAGATAAAACTGGGCTTTTTGTCCTATGCTATAATAAAAAAGACAGGAGAAAATATTATGAATCTTAAAAATTTTGAGAAATATTTTGATACAAAAATTTTAAACAGGGGAAGGGAGTACTATCTTAGTGGTGCTGTCTTGTCAATTGAAAATATTGATGAAAATGAATATACTGCTGAAGTTGAAGGCAGTGAAGATTATGAAGTTTCATTAGAAATGGACGATAATGGAGAAGTTTATAATATCAGTTGCGATTGTCCTTATGATATGGACGAATATTGTAAACATCAAGCAGCTGTTTTATATGCTTTGAGAAATAAAAATGAAAATATAATTAAAACTTCTGTAAATAAATCAAATCTTTCACAATTACTTGGAAAATGTAATACTACTCAGCTTGTGGAAATTATACTTGAACACGCAAAAGAAGATAAGAGCTTTAGAAATTATTTACAGATGAAACTTTCCGAAGTTTCTGATTTGAGTAGTGTTATTTCAGATTTCAAGCGAATTTCTGATACATATTTTAATGGTCGTTCCGATGTTAATAATGTACTTAAAGCTGGAAATTTGTTAATTAATAAAATAGAAAAATTCGATTCATTAATTGATAGGGTACAAATTTATGCAGAAATTATATCAATGCTGGAAAATGGTATCGAAAATGCATATGATGAGGAAGCGTGGGAACTGTTGGATATGATAAATGACTGTTCATCTTATATGGAAGTCACTGTAACTAATATCTTAGACAGTGAAAATCAGACTGATATTGCATCAGCCTGGCAAAATATCACAAAATGCTGGGGCAAAGATTTTGGGTTAGACGGAGAAGAAAGATTTTTTTCATCATTATTTCAATTTTGTGTATTTCCTGAATACAGAAATAAGCTTGATGAAATACTTGCATTTCGTGCAATGTTTGCCAGTGAATATAGAAAAAAGAAAATTGATGAACAGCGTTTCTCAATTGTAAAAAAATATGGGACAGAAACACAAATTTCAGATTTTATAAATTCTCATATAGATAACTCTGATTTCAGACGTATGGCAATTGAACAGGCAATAAATATTCAAAATTATGCAAAAGCTGAGCAATTGGCATTAGATGGACTTGATGAAGATAAATTATATTTTTCAGGTATTTCAAATTGGCAACGTTTACTTTGTGATATTTATAGAATTTCTAAAAATACTCAAAAGCTTATTGAAACTTGCTATATCCTAATCAAAAATGGTGACACTGGTTATTATGAAGAATGGAAATCACTTATTTCTGAAAAAAATCGTAATGATGAAATTCAGCGTTTGCTGAACGAACCAAATAATTTTTCTTATGAATATATTATTTCCTATGAAAATATGAGTGACAGAATTTATAAATTTTGTTGTAGCATACCTTCTAAAATTACTTATTATTATGAAAGACTCAAAACAACTGAATTTGGAGAACAGAGTAAAAATCTCTATGAAAAATATATCAGAAATGAGGGTGACAAAGCTTCCAACCGTTCTGAATATGTGATTGTTTGTAAAAAACTACGGGTTTTTTCTTTGAAATGTGATGCAGAACTTGCTAAAAAAATCGTATCAGATTTTAGGGAGATATATCGCCGTAAACCTGCATTTATGGACGAATTGACAAAAGCAGGATTTTAATCTGAAATACTGTAATAAATATCCAGTTTATTTTACTTGCATACAATGTAAAAATATGATATAATTAAAAAAATATGCATTTCAGCATATTTGAGAGAATAAAAGAAATATGGAAACATTATGAAAGGAGCATTTTTTATTATGAAAAAAAGAAATGTAAAAAATATTGCAGGAATTGTATGTAGTCTTGCTCTTGTGTTGGGGAATGGAATAAATCCTCTTAATGCATCAGCGACAACCGTTCAGGACGTTATTGCCCACGCCTATGCAGTAGGACTTCCAGAGGCAACAATTCAGCAGTGTATCAATACATACAGTTCAGGAACATATACATCTGAACAGTGTGACAAAGCTATAGCAATGCTTAATGAATGGGCTGCAGAACGTGATGAAGCAATTGCAGGTGGTGAAACTCCAGCTGTTACAACTCCTGCCTCAGCTGTTACTAATCCTGTTGTTACAACAAAACCAAGTACAAATACTGAAAAGCCTGTTACTTCAAAACCGAGTACAAACACTGAAAAACCAGTTACTTCTAAACCAGATGCCAATACCGAAAAGCCGGTTACAAGTACTGAAAATAAAGTTACAGGCGAAACAACTACTTCTGCTGAAAGTAATAATATGGCAGGAAGTATTTCCAAGGATAAATTCAACAATATGACAATTGAACAGAAACAGGAATACATAGCAGGATTGTCTGCTGAACAGAAAACACAGCTTATTCAAAATATGACTCCCGAAGAAAAAAATAATTTCATAAAAGAGCTTGATGTTACTGTTCAGGCTGATATTATTGCCAATTTTGTAGGATTTGGTGAAGCTTTTGGACTTAATCTTTCTGTTGATAAGATTTCAGATGACGCTATTTCAATAAGTGCAAGAGATGAAAATGGAAACCTTATTGATGTAACAACATTCGGAAATACTGTTGAGGCTACGGGAATACCATATACAGCACCAATACTTATAGGTGGAAGTGCAATTCTTTTTTCAGTTGCAGGAATTATATGGGTACTCAAAAAAAGCTGTTAATTGAGGAATGAAAATGGAAAAGACAAAAAAGAAAATTCCTATTGCAGTACAGATTTTCATTCCATTGCTTTTAACATTGCTTTGCAGTGGAATAATACTTCTGTGTGCTGTAAGACCATTTGAGATGGTTAAAACTTATCTTAGAATAGGATTTATGGATTCAAATCAGACAATTCCACAATCAACAGGTACTGCAGGACTTAATATAATAGAAGCTGATATTGATACTGAATATCAGGGAGAAACAAGTGATACAGGAAATATTACTGTTTCAGCATATGGAAGTCAGTGTGCAGTTCTTACTTGTGAGGCTCTTGATATGTATGTTCCTGTATACTGGGGGGGAGGTTCTGAACTTCTTGAAAAAGGTGCTTGTCAGACTCCTGCATCAGTGCCAATAGGTGAAGATGGAAATTCAGTTATAAGTGCACACGTCAATACTTTTTTCCATAATCTTAGTGATATAAAAACAGGAGATACAGTTGTACTTCATACAGATTACGGACGCTTTACATATGAGGTAACAAGTCTTATTGAATTTGATGCGTCAAATGAACAGTATATAAAAAATACATCAGATAACCGACTTACTTTATATACCTGTAAGATGGAGCTTTTAGGTTCATCTTCCGAAAGAATAGGAGCAATCTGCCGTCTTGCAAAGAGCGAATTTTACTCATCAGAGGAGGTTTCAGCTGATGAACAGTAAATTAAAATTTATATTGAGTATGTTTATAAGTTTATTCCTTATATTTGGAATTATAGTAACATATATCGGTTATCTTGGAAAATATCTGCTGTCATCTTCGGATTTCTGTATTTCACAGATTGAAAATACAAATATTGCACAGACAGTATATGACAATCTTGAATTAACCTTTGATTCACAATATAGTACTACAGCGATACCTGCTGAAGTTTATATGGATTGCATAGATGTTGAATGGATTGAAAATACAATGAAAGAACACGTTTATTCTTCATATAGTCTGCTTCAGGGAACGGCTGAACAGGTTGCATATTCTCCTGATTATACTGAACTTGAGGCTTCAATTACTCAATATTTTGAAGAATATGCACAACAAAATAATTATCAGAAAGATGAAGTTTATAATCAAAAGCTTACACAATCAATAGAAAATGCAAAGACGATAATAAATAATTCAACTGATATTTATAAACTTGAGGTTATGAAAAAAGCAAATATATGGAGTAAAGCAGGAAAATTAAAGAATATTATTGAAAAAATAGTTCCTGTATGCACAATATCTGTAATTGTCCTCATAGTTATTCTTATACTATTTAAAAATCCTGTTTATTGGATTGGTACATCTCTTTTTGCAAGTGGAGCAATATTAACTGTTCCAACAGTGTGGGTTCTTGCATCATCTGTTATAAGGAGCTTTTCAATAAAAGAAGTTGCGATATATACAGTTGTTACAGGAGCAATGACACAACTTACAGAAATAGTTATGATTTCAGGAATAATAATGCTTGTTATTGGTATTATAATGATTATTTCAGGGATAATAATGAACAGAAAATAATTTTTTAGGGGAAAACCTGTTATATATTTTACTTAACTTTGTAACGAGAGGAAAAAATTTAGCGACTAAGATTATTCTTAGTCGCTTTAAGTATTTTCAGAACTTTTTAGGATTAGTTCGTATTTTGTTGTTATATCTTGAATTTATCAATCGATTTATCCAATTCTGCTGCGTCCATACGAAGCTTTTCTATTTCATCGTTCAATTTGCTTACAATAGATACTTGTTCAGTAAGTGTAGTAGAAACTTCTTCAGTTGATAATGCAACATCTTCAGATACTGCTGAAATATTCTGTAATGAATCCTGAATATAATCCTTTTCGGAAATAATCTGTTCCAAAGAATCTACTACAACACGAATATCATCTACAAGATTACCAACGCATTTATGTATCATACCAAATACTACAACAGTTTCATTCAATGAATCTGCCTGTTGATTTACCATAATTTCTGCTTTCTGTGCAGAATCAGTAGTCTTATAAGTAGTTTCAGTTATTTTTCCTACAATTTCATTGATTTTATTAGCAGATTCACTGGACTGTTCAGCAAGACTACGAATTTCTCCGGCAACTACTGCAAAGCCTTTACCCTTTTCACCAGCTCTTACAGCTTCGATAGAGGCATTCAATGATAACAGGTTTGTTTGTACAGCTATGGAATTGATAATGTCAGCAAAACATTTGATTTCTTCAGAGCTTTTCTGTACTTCATTAATATCTTCAACAAGAATTTTAGTAAGCTGAACAGTAGCATCAGACTGGTCAGAAAGCTCCTGAACTATATCTTTTCCTCGTTCTACTGCTGCAATTGCCTTGTCAGCTGTACTTCCCATATTGGTAGTTTTATTTGTTACTGAATTTATAGTATCAGAAAACTCCATCATTTTTCCATTGCTTTCATCTGTATAATTTGCCTGATTTTGTGCTCCAGAGGAAACCTTATTCATAGATGTTGCAACATCTTTCATATATGTATTCAGACCAGCTGTTGTATTTGAAACATCTCCTGCAAGATTATTTACCTTAGCACCAAACTGTTTCATATCCTGCATAAGTACACGCATATTTGAAAGCATAGAATTAAGACTTCCTGTTAATATGCTGAATTCATCTTTACGTTTTGTAGTAAAGTTTGTGGATAAATCACCTTCAGCAACTGCTGCGAGACCTGTAGACATATTCTTAACAGTTTTACTGATTCCTGTAGAGATAATCAATCCAATCAACAATGCAAGAAAAGCTGCAAGGATTACTATACCAATTGTAATATATTTTATGCTTTCTACCTGACCGAGAAGATTACTCTTTGTAACCAAAGCACAAATCATAATACCAGTATCATCAACAGGTGTGGAAATATAAAGATAACTTTCTCCGTCAATATTTACATTTTCACTATGAGTTCCTTCACTGTTTTTTGAATTTTCAAAGAAATTATAACCTACAAAGTATGGTTTTTCCAATTTTTCTTCTGTTGCTTTTTTTATTTCATCAGAACCCTGAATAGTTACAATTTCTCTGCCATCTGGGGATACGATTGCCTTAATACTTCCTTCACCAAAATCCATCTGATTAAGCATATTTACTGCTACTTCCATATTCATATCCATAACAAGATAGCTGTTGGTCTTGGTTGTTTTCTGATAATATGCAAGAGCATATTCTTCAGGAGTACTATTAGTATTGTTATCCAGAAAACTGTGATAACCTAACCATTGATTTCTGGCATTCTTATCTCCACCAAAGATTTTTCCTTCAGCAGTTTCAAGGAACTGGCTGTAAGGTACTTCGGATAATGCACCGTCCAGACTGGTTGTATGAGTTGCAACTTCTGAAATAACACTGCAACTGAATATATTATCATTTGTTGATGTAGTATTGCTGACTACATTTTTTGCATTACGGAATGCCTCGGCAGATACAGTATTGTCTTTATTCTTATATTGCTTATCATAATAATCGCCTAAACTACTGTTTGTAACAAGTTCTATCGCTTTAGCAGATATAGAATCACATACCATATTGCAATATTCACATACAGCTGATATTGTACTCATAGCTGATTCTCTATATTTGGTTATTATACTTGTAGATGCAGTTTGATAAGATACAATACCAAGTACAACTATTAATATAACTGGTAGGAGAAAACTCATAAGCAGAGTTTGCATAATGCTACGAATTCTTTTATTTTTCTTTTGTTTTTGATTTTTCAAAAAAGTTCCCTCCTTTTTAATTAAGTTTTGTAGACATACCAGATTTATAGGCAGCCATTTTTTCATCTAATATATCTTGATAACCTGCTTCATTGTATGTATTTACAGCTAATTCATATTTTACATCAAACTGTTCTGGTGCACACATAATCAGTTCATCACGCATTGATACATACAATTCATATAATGAAGCCTGATTTGCAGTAGCAGCTTCTATAACCACTGCATAATTACAGTCAACAACTGCATATCCTTTGTTTGCAAATCCCAGCTGTGTATAATATTGCTTGATTATATCCTGTGTGAAATTTTCGGGAAGTGATGAAGGTGAATTTGCTGCAATAATATCTTCAATAGTACCCGATTGCTTAGCCTCAATAGTTACACACCAGTAGTCTTTATTATTATTATAGCCTTGTATTTTATCACCGGAGTAATCAGCTTTTGCTACTGGAAGACCGTTGTCACCAAGAGTATAATGTTCTCCTTCAATACCCCATTGCATAGCCCTAAGATTATCTTCCTGTGTCATCCATTCCATATACATCCAGGCAGCCTTGATTTCATCTTCACTTGCCATAGCAGAGAAACCAATCATCATACCAAATGGATTGTTTGCACGATATGCAGGAACTGTGCCTGACGCTGTATCTGGTTCATCAACAATTTTTATAGCAAGGTCTGCATCTGGTTCATTGGCATAAAGAGCAGTCAACCAGTCCATATCAGCGGCAATATATCCGGAATATTCAAAACATTGACCGTTAATAAATCTGTTTTTAGCTGCTTCAGCGTCAATTTCATAGTAATTTGGACTTATAAGACCCAAATTGTATTTTTCATTCTCTCTTTTCAGGAAAGCCTTGTGTGCATCATAACCCATAGCTGCTATATTGTAATCGCCATATATTGCCCATTCTTCCTCATTTAATGGATAAGTTCTGAATGGATAATTCTGGTCGGCACTTGCACTGGTAATCATAGAACCTCCAAGAGGATATTCACAGATACCTGTATTTTTTATTCTTGTCAGCATATCTACCTGTCCTGCCCAGTCATCTGGATATTCAGTAAATCCTACCTGTTCAGCCCAGTCCTGACGATAAATAGTAACCCAGTTATATGTTGTGTTGGAATATGGTCTTTCTGCCAGTGCAAAATAACATTCGCCATTTAATTCCGTATAGGAAAGCTGATTTAATTCAACCATTCTTTCATAATATGTAGGAGCTATATTGGCAAAGTCATCTAAATTATAAGTTGTAAGATAACCTTCTTCTGCCCATTGTGCCAGTTTGGGATAGTCATATTCCATAAGGATTGTAGGTAGAGTATTCTGTGCCATAAGTAAATCATAAGAATTCATTACATCAGAACGTGTGATAGGTACATACTCCATAGTAATGTTATACTTATCACCAAAATTCTCCTGAACCCAGGTTTCCCAATAGTTTTCACCTATTTCAGGAACTCCTTCAACGCCTCTGTCGTATACAGGAATTCTCAGAGTAACATTATCATTAAATGCTGACCAGCCTCCGATTCCTGCAACAGCGTTTACTACCTCATTATCAGCAGAATCGTTTTGTTGTACTTTGTTTTCTTGTGTGACAGTACCTATTCTTTCAGCGATTGTTTCTTCTTCTTTAGAACAACCAATTAATGTACTCATCATAAGAACACTGCTCGTTGTAAACACCCAAAATTTTTTAAGAAGTCCTTTCTTCATATTTTACCTCCTTTGTAATTTGTTGACTTTAATGTCAATAATAGTGTGGAACACGACAGATAATCTTCTAAGGTTTCTTACCTTTACTGAAAACTTATAACAATTCTTTACAAGAATTAATTTTCTGGTTAATGTATTGGCA
>JAZKXQ010000312.1:0-12293 GCA_045611725.1 Oscillospiraceae bacterium | reverse complement strand
TCTGCTTGACGGTATATCAAGTGCAATTGACACCGCCGAATATACACTTTCTGCCACACTGCTTTTCTCTCCTCCCTCACAAGCTATAACTACTCCGTTTATCTGAGGACTTATTATTTTTTTTAATAATGCCTCTTTATCAGAACCATTAAAAACATATTTATTTTCAGTGCTGATACTGTTTTTTCCATTTCCGTCAGAAATATCGGATTTCTGTTCCTCAGCATATACATATTCTTCCGTACAGCTTACAGTAACCATTATTTCTGCCTTTCCCACTCCTTTTATATTTTGCAGTATCTCTCTCAACTTATTTTCTGTATTTTCCGTATATGCTTCTGTACTGAATGAACTTTCAGGAATATCATTTTCAACTGTTTTTTCATCTTTGAAAAAATCCGAAAAAAGTATAAGAAACATTCCACATATTCCAAGAATTACTGTCATTTTTATATATTTGCTTTCGGAAAAAAATAATTTTATTCTTCCCGATATTTCAGATAAACCTGTTACATTTCCCATACATCACACTCTTTCGCAACTTCATTTACAATTATCTGATATGCTTTTGAAAAATCATCACATTCAATTCCTATATTACTAATAGATATGCACGAACTTTCAGAAATATCAATGCTTACAGATATTTTTCTTACTTCCAATCCATTTTCTTCAAGTATTCCTGTAACGGATTTTTCTATATTATCCTCTGTTATGTGCTTTAAATATGTATTATACGTATTCTCATCTTCATAGCTTTGCTTATAATTCTGAATTGTTGCTGAAACCTGCTTATCTGAAAAATTTCTGAAAATTTCAGCAAATGGAGTAATCACAGCCATAATAAATACAAGCGAAAGAATAAAGTTTACCTGTTTTGAGAATTTTTTATCAGGAGTTATCATCCCCCAAAGTCCTGTTGCCATCCCACAAACACAAGCTGTAAGTACCATTTTTCCTACCATATCCATAAGCTTATACCATTCCCATTCCTGTAATCATAACAGCTGTTGTTGAAATTATCATCATAACTGCAAAACATATCATTATACTGAAAACTATCGCTAAAACAGATGACATATTTGAAAAAAGCTTTGAAAGATTTTTTTCTCCGAACATATCAGAACATATTAAAGCTAATTTCATCGCTCCATAATAAAGACCTGCTGAAACCACTGACGGCATAATCATAAGTACAAGAGTTATTATGCCATAGCTTCCTATACCTCCCCTTAAAAGCCCCATACTTCCCCTTAAAGTTGTATATGCGTCCGAAACTGCTCCTCCTACTATGGGAATAAAATTTGATGCTATGTATTTCCCTGCCTTTACCGAAAGATTATCAGCACTTGTCCCGATAATACTCTGTATTGAAAGTATTCCTGTAAAAATCATCATTATAAAGCCGAGTATTCCTGTTATAAGCTTTTTAAAGCTGTTTACAAGCTCTGTAAGGGATATTGCAGGATTTATTGCATCAACTATTGAAACAGCCATACACATACTTAACATTGGTATCAGAACTGTATCTGCAAACTGTATTGATAATTCAGATGCAAGAAAAATCATTGCACTATATACAGCTGAAGATGAAATTCCTCCACCTGCTACTGTAACACTTGAAAATACAGGAACAAATCCCATCATAAAGACTGCTCCTCCCTGTATATTCTCCGAGGCACTATAAAAGCATTGCTTTATAGGTTCTGCTATTATCGATACTGATGTCATAACACAAACCATATCAAATACCTTTGCAGAAGCCCCTGATTTAAGTGTATCAGCAAGATTTCCTGTAAGTGAAGATAATATTATAACTGCCATAAGAGATGAAAATAATTTTACAGGCATTCTTATATTATTCAATGCTTCATCTTTTATTTCATTGAATATATCCTGAATACTTATATTCATTATGCTTTTGGGATTGTCCACACTTATACCCTTTTCATCAAAAAAATCACTTACATTTTCATCAGTATTTTCATAAAGAGTATCTGCTCCCGATTGTGATGCAACATCTGATATTATATCGTATTGTTCTGCTGAAACTGTTGTATTACACATAATTACAATACAGAATATTATCGCAATTACAAGAATTATTTTTCTGCATATTCTCATTTTTATCCTCCTGTCTATATAAGACTTATGACAATTCCTGTAATTTCACTGAAAAGTGGCAGAGAAATCAATAGTATAAGTATTTTCCCAGCTGTTTCAGCTCCTGATGCTATTGTACTTTCTCCACAATCTTTACATATGTCAGATGTAAGCTGCGTTATATAGCTTATCCCCAGAGATTTGAATATTATTTCTATATTTTCACTTTCTGTTCCACTAAGCTCAAAAAGTCGATTTATCTCATAAATTACAGGAGATACAACAGAAAATATTACTGTCATAATTATTGTTATTCCTGCTATTGAAAGTATAACTGCCTGTTCCTTATTATACTTTTCTATTATTTTACATAAGAGAACTGCTGTTATACAAAGTCCTGCAACAGATACAATCTCTACCATAAGCCAAACACATTCTTTACTGTTTCAAATAACTCACCTATCTGTTCAGTAATTATCATAAGCACAACTATAAGACCTGCAAGAACTGTCATCATTGCCTGTTCTTCACGCTCTGCACGTTTAAGAACTATATTCAGAACAGCAACTATTATTCCCGTACCTGCGATTTTGAAAATCAAGTCAATATCCATATAAAATACAGTCCTTTCATTTTATTCATACCAGAAGTATACCTGCAATAATACCAATAAGCACTCCTGCTGAACGGTACATTCTGCCCTTGCTTTCATATTCCGTTTTCAATTCATTGTAAAGATTCTCAAACCTTTTTTTATATAATTCTATTGCTGATACCTGACCATTTATATCGCTTGTCCCCAGCATATTCCCAAACAGAAACATTATTTCTCTTTCTTCATTTCCAAATGCAGATTTTTGTACTGCCTCTGACCACGCTTTATGCATATCTGTTTCATTTTCAGATACAGATACCAGTTCTCTTATAAAATCCAAAGATAAATATGAATTGTTAATACTTATTTCATATATCATATCAGAAATAGTCATTGCTTTGTATCTTATCATACTTTCAATTTCATCAGCAAGATTTATCAGAATCTGAACTTTCTTTATACGCCTGTACATTCCTGAGGATATTGCAATACCCGTAAGAGCTGAGGCTGTTATTATCATAACTATCCCAAGAAGTTTTATTGTCATAACTATTCAACCTCACAATTTTTTCAGTTTCCGATGGATTTCTCCTGTCTTTAAGAAATACTGCATAGTCAAATATATGGCTGTCCAGAAGCATTTTTATATTTTTTCTCCTTAAAAGCTCCTCATAGCTTCCCGAATGTGCAGAGGCAATTATTTTTACTCCCGAATTTACACAGGATAAAAGCTGTCTTACCTCATCTTCCCCACCTATTTCATCGCATACTATAATTTCTGGTGACATTACTCTTAAAGCCGTTTCTATTCCATATGCTTTCGGATAGCCGTCAAATATATCACACATACTTCCAAGATTATTAAAACATTCTCCTCTGAAAACAGCTCCTATTTCTCCTCTTTCATCTATTACCGATACACAATATTTCTCTGAAAGCTGTCTGCACAAATCTTTAAGTATTGTAGTTTTTCCACTTGACGGACTTCCGCAGACAAGTACACTCGATAATTCCCTGTCAAAAATTTCTCTTATTATTCTGTCTGAACAACCGTCTATCTGTGAAGCAATTCTGAAATTAACAGAGCTTATATGCTTTACAGCTGATACTTTTCCATTGCTTATTACTGCACTCCCTGCAAGTCCTACCCTGTGACCTCCCCTCACTGTAATAAAAGAATTAGCAATTTCATTTTCATAACTATGCACGGAATAATCGCACACAGACTGGAATGTATACTCAATATCCCTTCTGCTTACTTTATATGTATCAGATATAATATCTGTAAAGCCTCCCCTTTCAGAAATATATTTAATTTTGCCATATGACATTACTGAAAGAGGTTTTCCACATCTCAGCCTTATTTCGTGTATGTTATTTCTCGTATTGCCAATAATTACTTCAAGTCTTGATTTAATATCAGGTGAAAAATACCTTAGTATGTCCTTCATTTTTTCAGCCTCCTTTTTATGATTTTAATTAATTCTATGTAAAATTATTTTTATTTATTACTTTATTTTTTTCTTATGAAATTATCAAAACAAATGTTTTGTATAATTTCAACAAATAAGTTTCAGAATTTTCTACATTTTATCGTTAAAACTATGCTTTTGACTATTGATTTTTTTAATTGAATATGATATAATTTAACCATAGTTAAAAAGAAATTTTTATTTATAAAGCTTTTTTCTTTTACCTCTCATTTTCACATATACTCAAAAAATTCATTATACTTTAAGTATAATGAATTTTTTTCTTTTATCAGCATAATATTCTCTTTTATCGTATATCTGATATGACAAAAATTTCATACATTTTATATTAAAATATATTTAAAACAATATATAAATATTCAAAAGGAGGTATATTCTATATGTCTGCTGAAATTTCATTTTCTGATAATATTATGACAGTATTTCTTTCTGGTGACATCGACCACCATTCTGTACGGTATATCCGTGATGAAATAGATAATACTGTAAATGAAAAAAATCCTGAAAAACTTATTCTGGATTTCAGTAAAGTAGATTTTATGGACAGTTCAGGCATAGGTCTTGTAATCGGAAGATTTAAATGTATCAATGAAATAAATGGTTCTCTTAAAATAAAAAATCCACCCGTCCATATAAAAAAAGTTATGAAACTTGCAGGTATCGATAAACTTGCACAATTTACATCTGATAATATGGAGTGAATGAATTTGAAAATATTGAATGAATTAAAATTATCTTTCCCCAGCAAATCTATAAATGAAGGCTTTGCACGTTCAGCAACAGCCTCGTTTATAGCACAGCTTGACCCCCCTGTTGATGAGCTTTCCGATATAAAAACTGCCGTTTCCGAAGCTGTTACAAACTGTATAGTCCACGCATACAGAAATTCATATGGCATAATCTATATGCATATAAAAATTTTTGAAAATAATGAAATATACATAAAAATTCAGGATAAAGGTACAGGCATTGAAGACATAAAAAAAGCCCGTGAACCTCTTTTTACAACTCTGCCTTCCGAGGAACGCTCTGGCATAGGATTTTCAGTAATGGAAAGTTTTATGGACAAGTTAAATGTAAAAAGTACAATAGGAAAAGGAACTATTATTATAATGCGTAAAAAAATTACCTCAAGAGGAGAATAAGCGTGAATAATGCAAAAACTCTGTCAGCCGAAGATAATCTCGGACTTGTCCATCTCTGTGCAAACCGTTTCCGAAATCGTGGTATAGAATATGAGGAACTTTATTCAGCAGGTTGCATAGGACTTGTAAAAGCCGTAAAAGCTTTTGACGATTCAAGAGGCGTAAAATTTTCAACATACGCTGTTCCCGTTATACTCGGTGAAATAAAACGTCTGTTCCGTGACGGTGGAAGCGTCAAAGTAAGCAGAAGTCTTAAAGAACTTTCAATAAAAATCACAAGAGAACGTGAAATATATGTCAAAAAAACAGGTCGTGAACCTACTGTAAGCGAATTGGCTGAAATAGTTCAGACTGATGAAACATCAGTCGCTGAAGCTATAAATGTAAGTATTCCGCCTGTATCCCTTACTGAAAGTACTGATGACGGAGAATCCCAGATTGATGTCCCTGTTGAATCTCCTGATATAGAAATAGGAGATATACTTTCACTTCGTCAGATACTTGATATGCTTGATGAAAATGACAAAAAACTTATCCAGTTAAGATATTATCAAGGACTTACACAGATACAAACTGCAAAAATTCTTTCAATGACTCAGGTTCAGGTTTCAAGAAAAGAAAAAAAACTACTTTTATTTATGAGAGAAAAATTACTCGAATAGCCCTATTTTCCGTACTTTTTTCAGATTATGAAAAGTACGGAAAAATTTTTTAAAAATTTTTTCAAAAAATGCTTGACAAATCATATATACTGTGGTATACTAATAAAGTCGACAGGAGATAACGACAAAAAACAAAATCTTAAATAAAATTTTTAAAAAAAGCTTGACAAATTAAACTTAATATGATATAATAATAAAGTCGCAGAAAATAAAATTGCAGGTGTAGTTCAATGGTAGAATTCCAGCCTTCCAAGCTGGCTACGTGGGTTCGATTCCCATCACCTGCTCCAATATGCGCCTTTAACTCAGCTGGATAGAGTAACTGCCTTCTAAGCAGTAAGCCACTGGTTCGAGTCCAGTAAGGCGCGTTCAATATGGTGGGTATAGCGTAGCTGGTTAACGCGTCAGTTTGTGGCACTGAAGACCATGGGTTCGAATCCCATTATCCACCCTTTCAAAAGTTCTGAAATTTTCAGAGCTTTTTTATTTTATAAAAAGGATTTTTTATGTTTAATAAAGTTATGAAATCAATTCATCAATGGTATTTTAGCATTTCAAATAATTATAATAATTTAATCAGATTTGAAATAGTCAAAGATAATGAAAAAATTTTTATTCTTAACTTGGATACGAAACGCTATATCTCACAATTAACCGTTGAAAAAGAAGGCTTTCACCCTCATAGATTTGTTGAGTTTTATGTATTGGATATAGAAAAAGATGTAAATCAAAATCCTGTATGGACTTATTATGATAATAAAAATGCTTCAGTTAAAGATATTATTAATAACTTAAATTTAGGTATAGATTTTATAACCAAAAAATAATAAATTTCAAAATATAAAGCCTGAGAAGAATAAAAAACTTCTCAGGCTTTACTTAATTTTATAAAGAATCGAAAATATCTCCTATAGCCTCAGCTACACCATCAACTGATGCTTCTGCAATATTTCCTTTAAAATTTGCCCTTCAGCCGTTTCCTGTAGAGATATATCTTGACATTGTAGCAGCAAACTGATTAACAGGCATAGTCTGAAGCCATACGTGTCCAGGACCTGTAACCTTTGTATTAAAAAGTCCTTCACCACCGAACAATGCATTCCCTACTCCCTTTACTGATTCTATTTCAATTGAAACAGTTTCATCGGCAGCAGCAAGATAACCAGTATCAACAAGTATAGACTGACCTGCTTCAAGGTCATATTCAACTATACTTCCATTGATTTCAAGAAACAACATACCATTGCCTGAAAACTTCTGCATAATAAAGCCTTCACCGCCAAAAAATCCTGAACCGATTTTTTTCTGAAGAAAGACTTCAAAGTTAACAGTTATTTCTGAAGCCAGAAATCCTGTTTTCTGAGCAATAATATTTCTTGTTGGAGAAATCTGTATAGGAAGAATAGTTCCTGGGAATGTTGATGCATATGCAATCATTCCATCACCTTTTTCAGCAGTATATACATTCTGAAATACTGATTCACCTGTTAAAGCTCTCGAGAAAAATTTGCCGATACCACCACCTGCATTTGTAGTCATCTTCATATTAGGACTCATCCACGACATAGCACCTTTCTGGTTTGCTATGGATTCACCTTCACGAAGATTACATATAAGTACAGGAAAAGTACCACCTTTTACTTCAAAATTCATTATTTTGCCTCCTGTTAAATAATAATATAATTATACATAATATTTCTTATTTTGTCAATTATTATATAAAATCTTTACAAATAGAATTTAAATGTAAAAAAATGAGGTCAGTAATACTAACCTCATTTTCTATATTATTTAAAGATAACCATAAAGACTCATCAAAGGCATTGCAATAATTCCTATAAGCATAGCACAGGCAATCACCATTACCAAAACTCTCATAACAGTCTTTTTAACAGGTTCTGCTGAAATATTCTGCTGTATTTCAGGAGTCGCTTTCTGTATTTGTCTTGTTTTAGTAGTATTTTTCTTTCTTTTCTTATTCTTAGCCATAATTACTTCCAGCCACCATTTGATTTTTTCTTGTTACGATTTATATTCTTATTATAAGATTTCCTATTGTTATCATTTCTACCATTTCTGTTTCTTTTACCATTATTATTGCTATTCTTATTATTGAAATTTTTAAAGTTTCCAGAACGTTCCTTACCCTCATAAAGCTTTACAGTAACACGATTTCCATTAATTTTCCCATTATTCATAGATTCAATTACATAATCTTTTTCCGAATCGGGAACTTCAACTGTAGTATGCTTATCGAATATATCAATCTTTCCAAAACTTTTCCCTGACATTCCAGTTGCATCAACTAAAGCACCAAGTATAAAATTAGGAGCTATTCTGTGCATACGTCCTACTGATATATCAACCTTTACAGTTTTTGCTGATTTTCCATTTTTCTCACGTCTTAAAGGAACAGGCATATCAAATTCCGGAACAGCCTTTACAGCTTTGTTTATACGTCTTGTAAGAAGTGCCTCTGCAATCTGTTCGGGAGTAATTCCCTTTTCGCCAAGCTTTGCTATTATTTCCTTAGCTTCAGCTCTTACCTCATTCTGAACATATTCTTCAGTTTTTTCTGCTATACGATTTGTCTTTGATTTTATAATATCATCTCTTGATGGCAGTTCTTTTTCAATTATATCAGCCTTGACATAACGTGCAATTGATTTCATTTCATAAATTTGTTTTCTTCCACTTATAAGAGTATACGCAGCTCCCGATTTTCCTGCACGTCCTGTTCTTCCGATACGGTGAATATAGTATTCATTATCTTGTGGCAAGTCATAATTGAACACCATATCAACACCACTTACATCAATGCCTCTTGCGGCAACGTCAGTGGCGATAAGAATTGAAATTCTTCCACTTTTAAATCTGTCCATAACCTGAGTACGCTGAGCCTGTTTCATATCTCCGTGAAGTCCTGCAACCTTAAAGCCTTTTGCACTTAAAGTTTCAGAAAGCTCATCAACCATTTTCTTTGTATTACAGAAAATCATTGAAGCCTTTGGTTCATATGCAAGGAGAAGAAGTCTTAAAGCATCTGTTTTTCTTCCCATAGCAACTTCAAACCAGCACTGCTCTATTGTATCAACAGTTCTTTGTTTATTCGCAATCTTTACAACCTCGGGATTTTTCTGATATTCATTGGTTATAGCCATAATCGCAGGTGGCATTGTAGCTGAAAACAATACAGTCTGACGTTCTTCAGGGACTTTTTTAAGTATACTTTCTATATCCTCTCTGAATCCCATATTAAGCATTTCATCTGCTTCATCAAGAATAATTGTTTTTAAATTTTCAAGTTTAAGAGTTCTCCTGTCCATATGGTCCATAACTCTGCCAGGAGTACCTACAACAATATTAGCTCCCCTTTTAAGTTCGTGGATTTGTTTTTCCATACTTGCCCCACCGTATACAGCACAAGGTTTCACCCATTTCATATACTTTGAGAATTTCTTTATTTCTTCACAAGCCTGCATTGCAAGTTCTCTTGTAGGGCAAAGTATCAGTACTTCAACACCTTTTCTTTCATCTCTTGAAATACGTTCAATTGCAGGTATTCCGAATGCGGCTGTTTTTCCTGTACCTGTATTTGAACGACCGATAACATCACGACCTTCAAGAAGCAGAGGTATACTCTGGGACTGAATTTCAGTAGCTTCTGAAAAGCCCATTTCCTCAACTGCTTTTAAAACTTCATCTGATAAATTCAATTCATTAAAAAACATTAACAGTTCCTTTCTTTTGTCCAAACAAAAACGAGGATTTCAATCCCCGTTAAAAATAATTTCTGATAAGTTAATAATATCATACAAATAGTGAAAAGTCAATACAATTAATTAAAAGTTTTAATTAAAATAAAATCCGACAAATTTCACTATTAAATCATACCCTTTTTATGTGCGTCATCAAGGAGTTCAAGAACATACTCCCATATTTCTTCAGAACCGTCTGCAATGTGCTTATTTCTTTCAAGTACCATATCTTTTTTAACATTATGTTCCTGCCACGATATACCACCTTTTCTGTAATTAAGAGTCAGAGGCTGTATTCTGTCAAGAACTGCTGCAAATTTTGATTCCGGAGTATTCATTTCTTCAAACTCTCTCCATAATGAATACATTTCATCTCTCTGGTCATCAGGCAACATTCCGAAAAGTCTTTCGGCAGCTTTTTCCTCACGCTGTGCCTTGTCCTTATAGCCTTCTTTGTCATAGCAATAGGTATCCCCTGCATCAATCTCCACTATATCGTGTATAAGCATCATTTTCATTGTTTTAAGCACATCTATTTCAGTATTTGAGTACTCTGCAAGAATAAACGCCATAAGAGCAGTATGCCAGCTATGTTCTGAATCATTTTCCTTTCTGTCCTCGTGAAGAACATATGTCTGACGATAAATATTTTTAAGCTTATCAATTTCAACTATAAATTCTATCTGTTTTTTAAGTCTTTCACTAATCATAAATAACTCCTTTTTTTTAAAACAGGAGCAGTAAAAACTGCTCCATATATTTTTATATTACAAATCCTCCGTTTACAGATATAACCTGTCCTGTTATAAAATCTGCTCTATCCGATGCAATAAAACTTACAGCATCAGCCACATTCTGAGGAACTCCTATCATATTAAGAGGAGTTGCATCTTTTATAGCCTGTAATTCTTCTGATGAATATCCAGATGTCATATCTGTCATAATCATTCCAGGGGATACACAGTTAACCTGTATGCCCGATGGGCCAACCTCCTTGGCAAGAGCCTTTGTAAAACCTATTACAGCAGCCTTTGTCATAGAATAATGCACCTCACAGGACGCACCTACCTCGCCCCACATTGATGCGATATTTATTATTTTTCCATACTTACGCTTGAGCATATAATTCAAAGCTTCTCTTGAACAGTTAAGAACTCCATTTATATTGGTTTCTATCATTCTTTTTTCATCTTCTTCGGAAATGCTTGTAAAAACTCCCGAAACTGAAATTCCTGCATTATTTACCAGCAAATCAATCTTCCCGAACTTATTGTAGACAAAATCAAACATTTTTCTGACCTGTGAAACGTCTGAAACATCTGCTTTATGGGCTATTCCTCCTATTTTATCGGCTACCAGCAAAGCCTCCTCAAGATTGTTTGAAAAATTAACAATTACGGTATAACCATCATTTGCAAGAGTTTCTGCAATAGCTTTTCCAATTCCTCTTGATGCACCTGTAACCACTGCTGTTTTAGTCATTCTCATAAAAATTTTCCTCCCTAAAAATATTTTTATTACTCAACATATAGCAAAGTAATATAATCCGTATTAAATTTTACATAAGGCATAAATTGAACAAGTTCAATATCAGAAGGTATTTTTTCTTTTATTTCCTCTGTAATTTCATCAAGTTCAAAATATTTATCGAAATATTCATCACTTAAATCAGCACATAATTGTTCTGCCCTATCCTTTGTTGTCCTGATTATGAATTTATGTTCAATATCAAGAACGTGATTTGTTTCAAGATAAGATTTTTTTCTTCCATTAATATCAATGTCTTTTAAGTACATCTCGACAGAATTTGTATCTGTAATATCACTTGAAGAATCATATTCTTCTACAATAGCAGATATTTGCCATCTGTCCTCACCGTCCCAATACTCTCCATCAAATTCTATTTTTTTATCTACAATATATTGCGAAATATCCTTAAAATCTTCTGTTTCAAGTATAATGTCAGATGTTTCAGAAGCTGGTTTAAGACAATTTACTTCTTCCCAATCTTTACTTATATGTATTTGGGAATGTATTTCTGTTGATTGTATTAATGTTAAAGCCCATTCTTTTACCTCAGTATTATCATTATTTGGTATTGTTTTTTCTGTCTTTATTCCGTGTTTAAAGTTATAGATTTCATCTATTTTATTTGGTAATCCTAAATATTTTAAGCAAACTTCATAGTAATCCCATAGATAAATATCTATGCCAGAATCCCCAGTACCAATATATTGTTCTGAACATAAGTTTTCAATTTCAGATTTTATTTCTTCTAATAATATCAAATCATTGCTTATAATAGCTTTTGAAATCAGTGCTACTTTATCATAGCCTTCTCTTAAAACCGGTAATAATTCTGCACAAGTTTCATAATCTTCAAGCATAAAATATACTTCTGCTAATCTGCAATAAATAATATCTGTATCATTATCATTCTCAATTTTTTCTATATAATATCGTTTTAAATTATCACAAATCTCCTTATATTCCGTATTTTGTGAAAACCACAAATACGAAGAAACTAATAATGAAAA
>JAZKXQ010000311.1:0-1934 GCA_045611725.1 Oscillospiraceae bacterium | reverse complement strand
ATAGGTTATTAAACAGGTCTATTTATTTTAAGTTCTTTAAGGAAATTAACAATACTTTCTCTTAAATTACCCTCATCAGCTCCAACTGCAATTATATATGCAAGACTGTCAGGCAAATAATCATTTATTGCTCTGTTATGTACTTCACAACCTGAATCAAATCCCGGCATATCTACTATTTTAATATCTGAAACCGTTTCAAGAAATTCATTTTCAAGATTTATTTTTATCAAATCAACATTCTTAGCCTTAAAACTGCTTTTTTGATATTCACTGATGGAAATATTTTTTATATTATCCTCTTCTATTATTTCAACAGAATTTTTTCCATAAATAATTTCTGTTGGTATTGATGTTTCGGGAATTATATCTGTTTTTAAAAGTTCCTGTTCAAGCATTGCATTGATTAATGAACTTTTCCCTGTACTAAAACCACCAATTAAAGGAACATTAACTTTAAAGTTTCTCATATCTTTGGATATTTTTTTCAGATTATCAAACTTTATATCATATTTTTTACAAAAGCCAATAGCACAATTAATTTTTTCTTCAAAGAAATTTATATCTTTCATTTTATTACCTCTTAATCTTTTCTTAAAGTATCTTTATTTTCTTCAAAAAATAATTTCACCTGTTCTTCGGTATCAAGAAAATGAGTCTGAACTCCTATTGGTTTTCTACAATCCTTTCCTAATATTCCATCTTTAAAAATATAGTTATTAAACATATCATTTAAATCAATAACATAACTGTTATTCACATTCCGAGCTAATATAACCAAACCTAAATTGAATAGACTTTGTTCTTTATAAAATTCTATTTTACTTTCAATTTGTTTTACATTCCATACTAAACAATTGGAAAAATCATCATTATTACTTGGAATATTTGTAAAAATTAATTGCCTATCAAATTTAAATTTACCCAGATAACAATCAAAAACATTATATGTATTTCTTATTTTGCATTTAAATTCCTGTAAATTATCTGTTAAAATAACTCTTGCAAGATTACTTGTAAAAACAAGCTGTTCCTTAGAAATTTTCAAAAGCACACATAAACGGGAAATGAACTGATATGCATCTTTCTTACCTTTCTCAAATCCTACTGCAATCATCATACATTCGGTAATCAGCAAAAGCTTTACATCATCGTCAGCAAAAAGTCTTGTAATTTCATCAAGCTGTGCAAAATTCAATGTTTTGGCATTTACAAAAAGATTCTTAATATTGCCTTGAAAATTCATTCCATAAGCTATCCTGTAAATAAGAGAAAAGCTCTCAGAATACATATTATTATCAATATCAGCAACAACAAGCAACATAAGAAGATACATCTGCTGTGTATATTCATCATACTCCTGCATTTTATGGTTGACTATAGGGTATCTTTTTGATATTGCTGAAATCTCATCAAAGTCGATTTGCTCTGACTCCTTATTATGCACCTTTTTATATTCCTCGAGTTCATTATACAAGTTCTTTAACTGAATTTGAATTTCTTCTATTGTTTTCACAATAAAACCTCCTTGTTTGATGTAACATTTGCATTTAACACAAAATATATTTTGTTTATTATATCATATAATTATCAGAATTTCAATATTTTTTTGTATTTTATATTTAAAGTATATCATATTTTTTATATTTGGAAAAGACAAAACAGTTCCGAAAATAATAAAAAAATTCGGAACTGTTTTTGCAATAATAAAAATATACAGTTATATATTATATAAGTGAGATATACTCCTGTGCTTATTGATAGCATTGGGGCTATAGCCCAAAATTTTTATATGGAGGTTTTAAAAATGGAAGAAAAGAAATACTGTGACTGCTGTGAAAATGTTATAGAGGGAGATTCCTTCTATGTTGAGGGCGACCTCATATGTCATGAATGTTATGAAGAGCATTGTTGTATCTGTGACAGCTGTAATG
>JAZKXQ010000310.1:0-1984 GCA_045611725.1 Oscillospiraceae bacterium | reverse complement strand
AAAAGCTTGGCAAAAGACTTTAATTCGTTACAAAGCTAAGTAAAATCTATAATCACGAAAGGATTAAATATATGTTACCAGATTTTAATTACTGTAAAGAAATGTTTGAAAAATATTCTCTTGAACTTTCAGAGGATTTATATAACAAACTTAATATTTATGCTGAATTTCTTTGCGAATACAATGAAAAAGTAAATCTTACTGCTATAACAGATAGTGAAGGTATACTTATCAAGCATTTTATAGACAGCATACTTCCTGTAGCTAAAACAGAAATCCCTCTTAATGCTTCTGTTATAGATGTCGGAACAGGTGCAGGTTTTCCTTCTGTACCTCTTAAACTTTATCGCCCCGACCTTAAAATAACTCTCCTTGACGGTCTTAACAAGCGTATAGTTTTTCTTCAGAAATTATGCGAAAAGCTTGACATAGAGGCTGAATTTATCCACGAAAGAGCTGAAATACTCGCAAAAAATACAGATTACCGTGAAAAATTTGATATGGCAACTGCAAGAGCAGTTGCTTCAATGCCTGTACTGTGCGAATACTGTATGCCATTTGTAAAGAAAAACGGCTTTTTTATGGCTATGAAGGGAAAAAATGAAGAATTAAAAGATTCTCAAAAAGCTATACAGACTCTTGGAGGAAAAATAAAAGATGATATAAGATACAAACTGGAAGATGATAACAGATGTATTTTCATAATTGAAAAAATATCGCATACTTCGCCCAAATATCCGAGAAACAGCAGTCAGATAAAATCAAAACCTTTGTAAATTTAATATAAAACGATAAAAAATGTCGCAATATGTCATAAAAAAACGAAAGAAAAATATGGAAATAATTTCCCATATATGATATAATACCTACAGAACTTAAAATTTTCTTCAATCTTAAAAGGAATATTTTAAAATCTGAAAGGAGTTTTATATATGTCTGCGTTTCTTAATTTCACAAAGGAAAAATCTGTAAACAAGGTGCTTGAAATCAATACAAATGATATAGTACCTAACCCCTATCAGCCGAGAACCGATTTTGAATATGCCGATATTGCTTCTCTCGCTGACAGTATCAGGCAAAACGGTATTCTCCAGCCTATCACCGTGAGAAAAAACGGTATTCGTTATGAGCTTGTCGCAGGAGAAAGACGTTTAAGAGCTGCTAAATCCATAGGACTTGAAGTTGTCCCCTGTATTGTTATTGACATAAGCCAGAGAAGTTCTGCAATACTTGCCCTTGTGGAAAATATCCAGCGTGAAAATCTCTCGTTTTTTGATGAGGCTTATGCAATAGAAAGACTTATAACAGTTTATGGAATGACTCAGGAGGAGGCTGCTGCAAAGCTTGGAAAGGCTCAAAGTACAATAGCTAATAAGTTAAGACTTTTGAAGCTTAGTGCCAATGAAAGAATTACCATAATGAAAAATGGTCTTACAGAACGTCACGCAAGGGCATTGCTTAAACTTGCATCACCAGAGGACAGGCTCGAAGTGCTTAATAAAATAATAAAGTACAAGCTTAATGTTGAAAAGACAGAACAGGCTATTGAGGAATACATAGAAAAGGAAAAAAGTCGTGAATCCTACAGAAAAAGAAGTAAGGTTTTTTCAGATATAAGATTGTTTGTGAATACCATAAACAAGGCAGTTGAAACAATGCAAGCGGCAGGAATTTCAGCTGACTCAAGAAAAACGCAAAATGAAAATTACATAGAATATCAGATAAGAATACCTATTATGAAATAGTCGGCACTGCCGACATCTTTTCTTCAAAAAAAGCGAAGGGAATGTTCCACGTGGAACATTCCCTTTTTATTGCGTATTTTCGGGCTAAAATGATACTTCTATGTAATTTGAAACCCTTGTTTTTATCCCATATGCCGAAGAACCCTGAATAATTATCCTGTCAATTCTTTTACCATCACATATATCATAAATATCCTCTCCCCTGTATCCCGAATATTCAAAATATTCAGAATGATGCC
>JAZKXQ010000309.1:0-3648 GCA_045611725.1 Oscillospiraceae bacterium | reverse complement strand
AATGCAAATAAAAAAACGTTTTTAATTATGAATATTATTGATTTTGCACAATAAAGGAGGATTTATTTATGAAAAATAAAATACTTGTAAGTGGGAAAAATACTGCATTAGTAAAAGATTTTATGATACATACCAACACATATTTCAGATGTATCAGTACTTCAGATTATTATGTTGATGTGGTTGAACATTTTAATCTTTTTGAACCTGAAGCATATGTATGCTTTATAGAATCGGGTTTTGATGATAATGTTGCTCAGATATACAAATTAAAAGCAACAGAGGAGAAATTTAAATCAGTACCTGTTGTTGTAATAGGGTCAGAAGAATCTTGTATTGATTTTGAAAACAGTCAGCCTTATGACGCAGAAATAATTATTCAGCGTCCTGTTTCAGCTCACAATATAGCATTAAGGATTCTTAAAATGCTTGACCGAATAAAAGAGGAAAAAGAAAAGGAAAATGAAATACAGAAATTAAAAATTGACATTGAAAACTCTAAAAAGCACATCTTAATAGTTGATGATGACCGTAATATGCTTAAAATTCTGAAAAATTCACTTTCACAGAAATATGATGTTACAACTATGATAAATGGACTTATTGTTGAAAAATTTCTTGAAAGCAAGAATGTAGATTTAATTATACTTGATTATGAAATGCCTATTGAAAATGGTGCTGAAATATTCAGAAAATTGAGAAATAGTGATAAATACAAGGATATTCCCGTTTGTTTTCTTACAGGAGTTTCAGAAAAAAGCAAAATTGAAGAAATTATGGAATTAAGACCTCACGGTTATCTGCTTAAACCAATAAACATTGAAATGCTTAAATCAACAATTTTTAATATTATAAACTGAAGGTGATTATATGAAAAGTAATTTACATCTTACTGAACTTATCGATGTTGAAATACTTCAACAAATACAAGACGCTTTTTCCAATATGGCAGGAGTTTCTGCACTAACTACGGATAATGACGGAATAGCAGTGACTAAAGGTTCAAATTTTACTGATTTCTGTACATTCTACACACGAAATTCCCCCCTTGGCAAGAAAAGATGTGAAGAATGTGATAAAAGAGGAGCTGAAGCAGCCCTTAGAATTGGTGCTTCGTGCGTTTATCAATGTCACGCAGGGCTTATAGATTTTTCAGCACCTATTATGGCGAATGGTAAAATTGTAGGAAGTTTTATAGGAGGACAAGTGCTTATAGCTCCTCCTGATTTGGATAAAATCGCAGAAACTGCCAAAGAACTCGGAATAAATCCAGACGAATATATAGAAGCCGTAAAAAAAGTAAAAATAATGGACAAAGAAACGCTTGATAAAGCAGCACAGTTTCTATATGTTGTTGCAAATATTCTTTCAGATATTGCCTATAAAAGCCATACATTATATATAAACAATATTGAAATTGAAAATGCCTCACATCTTAAAAGCGATTTTCTTGCAAATATGAGTCACGAAATAAGAACTCCTATGAATGCTGTTCTTGGTATGGCAGACCTTGCACTAAGAGAGGAAATGTCACCTGTTGCACGAAATTTTGTCAATCAGATAAAAACTTCAGCGAAAAGCCTTCTTGTAATAATCAATGATATTCTTGACTTTTCAAAAATTGAATCAGGAAAAATGGATATAATCAATGCAGATTATGAACCTTTATCATTAATAAATGACATTGTAAATATAATAAACAGCCGTATAAAAAATAAGAATATTGAATTTACAATAGATATTAATCCTGAGCTTCCAGAAAATCTTTTCGGAGATAACATAAGATTACAGCAAATCATACTCAATCTTCTCAATAATGCAGTAAAATTTACCAAACAAGGAGAAGTTCATCTTAAAGTAGATTTTGAACATAAGTCTGAAAAAGAAATTATTCTGAAAATAACAGTGCGTGATACTGGAATAGGTATTAAAGAGGAGGATTTTGACAAACTCTTTAATTCATTCCAGCAGTTAGACAGCAAGAGAAATAGAAATATTGAAGGAACTGGTCTTGGACTTGCCATTTCACAACAATTGATTAATCTTATGAATGGGAAAATGTCTGTTGAAAGCGAATATGGTAAGGGAAGCTCTTTCCATTTTGAACTTCCACAAAGAGTAATCGACAATACAGCATCAATCCCTAAGTTTGAAAAGAAATTCAAAGTAGCATTTCTTATAAATAATAAGTATATACAATCACAAATCATTACTGACTTAAAGCGTATAAATGCAGATTACATTGAACTGGATAACTATAACAATTCAGAAAAAGCAGACTTTGATTACCTTATTATTGAAAAAGACAGCTTTAATCAGGGCTTTTTTAAATATCTTGAAGATAACAGTAATATACAATGCATACTTATTGATGACTATGATTCAAAAGATAAATTTGATATGCCTAACATCAGAATAATTCATAAACCTGTTTATTCTCTCAACCTTTATAATGCTTTGGGAGCAATAGATATTTCATTCGTAAATAATTCTGAAAATGCTATGTTTACCTTTACTGCTCCTGATGCAAATATACTGATTGTTGATGATAATTCAGTAAACCTTACAGTTGCCAAGGGACTCATTGAACCATTTGAAATGAATGTTGATACTGCTACAAGTGCAATGGAAGCAATCGAAAAAGTAAGTCATTTTTATTATGATATTGTTTTTATGGACCATATGATGCCCGAAGTTGATGGCGTCGAAGCAACTCATATAATAAGACGGCTTATGCCTAATTATAGCAGTGTTCCTATAATAGCTCTGACAGCAAACGCTGTAAATGGTACAAAGGAAATGTTTATAAAGGAAGGTATGAATGACTTTATTCCAAAGCCTATTGATATGAAAGATATGACTGCAAAATTAAAGAAATGGCTTCCTGAATCTAAAATCATTTTTAATGGTACTGTCAAAAAAGAAAACTGTAAATCTGATAATTCAGTTATGAATATTGAAGGACTCAATGTCGAACTTGCATTATCATTGTTAGGAAATGAACAGCTTTTCAATACAATTCTCAAGGAATATTATATGTCAATAGATAAAAAATCCGATATAATTGAAAAATATTGGAAAGAAAACAACTGGAAAAATTACACAATAGAAGTTCATAGTCTTAAAAGCCTTTCAAAACAGATAGGTGCTGAAAAAATTTCAGAAATAGCTGCTGAAATGGAGGCTGCTGGAAACTGTGAAAATACTGAACTTATTAATCAGAAAACAGAGTATCTTCTTTGTGAATATCGAAAATACAAAGATATTCTGAAACCTTTATTTGATAATGATGAAACAAAAACTGAAAAATTAATTGAAAATGATAAGATAATTGATATGCTGGAAAAAATGCAAACAGCAATTGAAGATTTTGATATTTTAGAAATTGATGATGTAATGTCAGAAATGTCAGAATATAAATATCCTGATATTCACATACAGCATTTTGAAAGGTTAAAACAGGCAGTTGAAGAAAGTAATCTTGAAAATTGCATAGAAATATTAAAAGCGTGGAAAAAAACGATATTAAATGTTGAACGTCTTCAAAAAAACAAAGAATAAAAGCTCATAAAATTTCTATCGAATTCGCATTTGTTTGATATAATTTGGAATAATTGGTTCAAAACAATCATAATGTACAAAAATACA
>JAZKXQ010000308.1:0-2166 GCA_045611725.1 Oscillospiraceae bacterium | reverse complement strand
AAAATCAATTCATTGACTTAAATTATTCATTATGATAAAATTAGGGTATAGTTTATAAAAAGAGGTTTTAAAAAATGAATGAATTAAAAAGAAATCTTCATCACGAAAAAAGACGGCTTGAATTAACCTATTCCCAGACATTTCTTAATCTTATAAAATGGATTTTTATTTCCCTTTTAATAGGTGCTATAGTCGGCTTTATAGGTACTGCATTTCACGAAAGTACGGAAAAAGTTACTGAAATCCGTGAAAAATATCCATTTATAATATGGTTTCTGCCACTTGGTGGAGTTTTTATAGTATGGTTCTATAAAATAATGAAACTCGAACACGACAAGGGCACTAATATGGTGCTTATGACTGTAAGAGAAAACGGAAGTATGACTTTAAGAAATTTAATCTGCATATTTGTTGGTTCAGTAATAACTCATCTTTTCGGAGGTTCTTCTGGCAGAGAAGGAGCTGCTTTACAGATTGGAGGAAGTATTGCATATACTATTGGAGAAAAATTTAAGCTTGATACATATGATATAAGAATAATTACAATGTGTGGTATGAGTGCAGGTTTTTCCTCACTTTTCGGAACTCCAATTTCAGCGTCATTTTTCGCTATGGAAGTTATCAGTATAGGAATACTTCATTATTCTGCAATAGTCCCCTGTGTAATTTCAGCTGTTACAGCTTTCGGAATTTCTTCTCAATTCGGAGTTTCTTCTGCTCCCTGGGAGGTAATACTTCCCGAAATGAATATAATAAACATTGTAAAAACAATTTTCCTTGCACTTCTTTGCGGAGCTTTAAGCTATATATTCTGTATAACAATGAAAAATACAGGTAAAATCTATAAGCATTTTATAAAAAACAGTTATTCAAAAATTGCTGTTGCAGGTCTTATAGTAGCAACGCTTACATTCTTACTTGATACAAATGATTACAATGGAACAGGTGTTAAAGTTATTGCCCGTTCATTTGAAATTCAGGCTGGATATGAAGTATTCATACTTAAAATATTATTCACTGCACTTACTCTTTCTGCTGGTTTTAAGGGAGGAGAAATAATTCCTGTATTTTTTATAGGCTCTGCTTTCGGCAGTGCATTAAGTGGTTTTTTAGGACTCCCCTGTTCATTCTGTGCAGGAATATCCCTTGCATCACTTTTCTGTGGAGTTACAAACTGTCCTATAACCTCAATATTTTTATGTATAGAAATTTTTGGCTCTGAAGGTGCTGTATTTTATGCCATAGCCTGTGCTGTTTCATATATGACATCGGGATATGAAGGTCTTTATAGTGAACAGAAAATTCTGTATTCAAAATTTCAGCCGAAATTTATTGATAAAAAAATAGGCAGGTGATTGTACTTATGAAATTAAAAAATCTTTTCGGGCATTTTATGACAATTACCAGACACAGACATAAAGTTATTCAGCATTGTTTTAAAGCAGGAATTTTCTTTCAGGGTTGTATGCACGACCTTTCAAAATATTCTCCCTCGGAATTTTTTGTAGGTGTAAAATTCTATCAGGGAAACAGAAGTCCCAATGAGGGAGAACGTGAAGCATATGGTTTCTCAAAAGCGTGGATACATCATAAGGGAAGAAATAAACATCATTTTGAATACTGGACTGATTATAATATAAAAACGAAATTAATTGAACCTGTTAAAATGCCTTTAAACTATGTTATAGAGATGTTCTGCGACCGTGTTGCAGCCTGTAAAATATATATGAAGGATAATTATACAGAAAAATCTCCTCTGGAATATTTTCTCAAAGGTAAAAAAAGAAGGAATATACACCCTGATACCTCTGATATGCTTGAAAAACTTCTTATAATGTTAAATGAGCAGGGAGAAGAAAAAACTTTTGAATATATAAGAAGTATTAAAAATTCAGATTATTGATAGAATTTTATTTTCTAAAAAATAAAGTGTGTAAGTTTTAAGCTTACACACTTTTCATAATTCTATATGAATATTTGATTATTAATCTTCTTTAAAAGTTTTTCAACGTCTGAATTATGTCCTAAAATTATTATATGTTCTGTTCCTCTGAATACATATTCAGCCCCAGGTAATGCCTGTATTACATCATTTTCCTTTACTGCGAGTATGTTTACTTTATACTTTTTTCTGACATCAAGTTTCATTATACTCTTTCCAATCCA
>JAZKXQ010000307.1:0-14088 GCA_045611725.1 Oscillospiraceae bacterium | reverse complement strand
GTGGCAGAATACAGTAGGCTTTGATGATACAACAACAGGCACATTCGTAACACTCGTATTCACAATTGCAAATGCAGAAGCAGGAGATGTATATCCAATCTCAGCATACGATGCAAAGGCATCAAAGAAGGATGGAAAGACACTCTTAATCCCAACAATTATCGATGGTGAAATCAAGGTTGCAGGTGAGGTAACAACAACAGCAGCAACAGAAACAACACCAGCTCCAACAGACACAACACCAGCTCCAACAGATACAACACCAGCAGCAACAGATACAACACCAGCAGCAACAACAACACCAGCTGTAACAGACCCAGCTCCAAGTGAAGACTTCGTATTGGAAATTGCTAAGGTAGAAGTACCAGTAGGTGCTACAGAAGCTAAGGTTCCAGTAACAATTACAAAGAACCCAGGTTTCGAAGCATTCGCACTTACATTCGACTATAACAGCGAAGATATTACACTTAAAGAATTTGATACATCAGATTCAGGAGCATTCCTTGCAGATGAATACGGCGACAAGGCTAAGTTCACACACGCACCATCAACAAACAGCACATTGTGGCAGAATACAGTAGGCTTTGATGATACAACAACAGGCACATTCGTAACACTCGTATTCACAATTGCAAATGCAGAAGCAGGAGATGTATATCCAATTTCAGCATATGATGCAAAGGCATCAAAGAAGGATGGAAAGACACTCTTAATCCCAACAATTATCGATGGTGAAATCAAGGTTGCAGGTGAGGTAACAACAACAGCTGCAACAGAAACAACACCAGCACCAACAGACACAACACCAGCACCAACAGAAACAACAACACCAGCACCAACAGAAACAACAACACCAGCACCAACAGATACAACACCAGCAGATACAACAACACCAGAAGACCCATGGAATACTGGAACAGATGACTCGAATTTGACAGGCGTTGGTACAACAACAGATGGCACTGGTACAGATGTAACAAGCACAACACCTGCAGATACAACAACTCCAACAGCAACAACAACACCAGCTCCAACAGAAACAACACCAGCAGAAACAACAACTCCAGCTTCAACACCAACAGTACATAGAATGCTTGGTGACCTTGATGTGAATGCATCTATTGAAGCAACAGATGCTCTTTACATACTCCAGAATGTAGTTAGTCTTGTTAACTTCGATGCTGTAGATAATGCAGTAGGTGACGTTGATATGAACGGTTCTATTGAAGCTACAGACGCTCTCTATATTCTCCAGAACGTAGTTAGCCTCATTCCAGCATTTGGTCCTAACAACGATGCTATGTATGTAGATGTTCCACTCGAAAGTCTTGACGTGGTAGCAGATGATACATATCTCGGTAAAGACAAGTACACATCAGCTGAACTTGAAACAGGACGTAAGTACTATGGTACAGATGGTTCAACAGTGGTTACAATCGATTATAAAATCAAGCAGAACTAATTTGAGATTTACTGTTAGATTTTGAATTGATATAATTAAATACCCCGAATTATGTTAATCATAGTTCGGGGTGTTTTTAATAGTAAGGAGTTTTTATATGAAAAGAAAATTTATTTTTTTTACTGCGTTTTTGACAGCATTTTTATGTCCCGTAAATGCATATGCTGAAGAATTTGATGCAGAAATTAAGATTGAAAGTAAGGAAATATCAAGGGGTTCAGAAACTGAAATAACAATTCCTGTAAATGCAACCTATAATAATGGAATTTCGGGCATTATGGCTACTTTTGATACAGGTGAATTAATTTTATCTGAGATTTCAACACTGGAAAGTGGAATGCTTAAAAATTCTGAAACTGAGGAAGAATTTGGTGTGTTTGATTATATAAATACACAAAGCAATGCAGTTATATGGTCAACTAAAAACGCTGGAAATACTACAAATTCTGGGAATTTTCTTAATCTTAAATTCAATCTTGAAAATGTTTATCCTGGAGTTTATGATATATCCTTCAAGACAGAAAAAACTATGGCAACAAAACAGCCACAGGAAACTGACTCCTTGCCAGTTGCTGCCAATATGAATTGTATAGGAGCAACTTTAACTGTAAATGGCAATGAAAGTGATATAGCACAGTCACATATAATAGGTGATTCAGATATGAACGGAGAGGTAATTTCTGATGATGCTTTAAGAGTTTTGCAGACTATTACAGGAGGATACACTTCGAGTATTGAGGAAAATATTATTTTTGATACAGATTTTGATGGGAAAGTAACATCTGTTGATGCTTTGAATATTTTAAATTATAATGTTGGAAATATTTCAGATTATTCAGATGGAACTAATTCAGCCTCAAGAGTTGGAATATATCTTTCAGAGGACGGTTCAGAAATAGTTCACCGTTCATATTATAAGGATAATACAGGACTTTCAGTAAAAATTAATTATACTGAATAATTATAAAAATCTTCTGATATAAAAAATATCAGAAGATTTTTTATTTTTTGCAACCTTTTGTCAAGTTGTGAGGTTAATATTATGTAAGCAAAAATTTTTTAAAATTCTTTGCAACCTTTTGGCGACTTGTAAGGTTAATATTATGTAAGGACAATTTTATTTATGGAGGTAGTTTTTTATGAAAAGAAATGTAAGAAGATTTATTTCAGCTGTTATGGCTCTGGCTTGTGCAGGTTCATATATGACTATGAACATTTCAGCTGAAGAAAAAACAATCGTTTATGGTGATGGAAACTGTGACAGCTTTGTTGATGTAAGAGATGTAACAACTGTCAATCAGCACCTTGTTAAAAGTCTTGAGATGACAGAACAGGGTATTAAAAACTGTGACTTTTTCGGTGATGGTGAGGTTTCAGTTTCAACTCTCGGACAGATTAAAAAGTTTGTTGTAAAAATTATTGACAAGCTTGAACCTGTTCAGGCAACTCCTGATGTAAGTGCAACAAATGTTTTTGTTTCAGATGTTCACAAGGGAATATGTGCAGAAACTGACACTATTGTAATATCAGATGTTCAGGCACTTAATAATTATCTTGAAGATTATTATATGTCATATGGTGCAGTAGGTGTTGAATATCCTTTAATATCTGAAATTAATGCAAAGTATGATGAAACATTCTTTGAAAATAATGTGCTTATAATCAAGGCTGTAGGATTCCCTATGAATGATGGAATGTATAAAATTGACAGCATAACTCCTCAAACTGTTACAACAGACAGCAATGGAAATTTTGTTGTTGATTTTGAAGTTTATCAGACTGTGGGAATAAATTCCGATGAAGGAAGATTTATAGGAATTGAAATTCCTAAATCAGAATATAACGGACAGACTGTTTCATTCAATTTTAACAATGTTTATGAGGGAATTGTTTCAGATTACACAAATATTTTCAAAACTTCAATTTCAGGACAGGGAATAAGCAATAAACTGGGAAGTGTGAAAATTACTTCTGTTGATGCACTTTATTCATATATTACAGCATCTTATTCATCATCAGACCCGAATGTAGATTGTGCCCCTGTTGATGCGTCAAGCTTTTTCCCACAGTATGATGAAGAATTTTTCAAGGAAAATGTTCTTCTTATAAATACCTGTGATTATCCGTTTATTCCTGAAAATACATCTGTAAAAACATTGACAAAAACAGATAATGTTTTCACTGCCGAGGTTGAATGTACAGGTAGCTTGGAAGATAGAGTTACAACAGGATTTGTAGCTGTTGAAATTCCAAAAACCTCTTATATTGCCTTTACAGATTTAGCTTATAAACTTGAATGTAAGGCTGTTTCAAATTCTCAGACAGCACAGGGAGAGGCATTTAAAACTTTTGTTTCAGAGGAATTTCACGACTATGATGATTATTCGCCATCAAATGAAAGTTTTCTGATTGCTGACAGGGAAGAACTTGAAAATTATGTTTATCAGTGTGCTTTGCATATCCACGCAATACTTACAACAGGAGAATGTGTTGAAAGTTCAAATTATGATGAACTGATACCAATGTTTGACGCATATGATGATGCATACTTTGAAAATAACAAGCTTCTTGTAAGATTATGCAAATTTGATGAAACAGGTGCATACTATGGCGATGATGGTTTTGGAACAAATGATGTTTCATTGAGATTATCAAGCGTTGAAAATAATGTTTTCAATGTAGATGTAAATGTTACTTGCGACAGAACAGTATCGTATGGTGACACAGCACGTTTTATTGCTCTTGAAATTCCTGAAACTTCACAGTATTATGACTGCACATCAGCAGATGTTTCAATGGAATATAATATATGTAAATCAGTACATACAGATGAACTTACAGGCTTTATGACAGAGTATGACCCTTGCTATAATGAAAGCAATATGGATACAACAATGATAACAACTCCTGAGGAACTTGAATATTATCTTGACAGCGTATACGGAGAAGATGAAAGTCTTATGCCTCCTAATCTGTTAGCAGAGTATGATGAAGAATATTTTGAAACAAAATATATTCTTATAAAGAGAGAGTATACTTACCCAGAAATAACTAATATCAATCATAGTGTTGATGAAGATGGAAATTATGTTCTGGATTTGGTTGAAAGCAATGAATCAAGTGACATTAAAAAAGGTTTTTTCGTAGGACTTGAGTTTTACAAGGGCGATTATAAAGGTCAGACAATGCTTGTAAACAGAGTATATCAAAGCGTTCAGCCATCTTATAATTATGACTTTGAAATAAGTGATTTTTCAGCATATGCTACAGCTGATGAGCCTGTTGTATGTACTGAATATTCACAGTTCTGTGATTATCTCAACAAAAATTATGTTGGTGACTTTGATTACTATCCGATGATTATGGATAAATATGACGCTGAATTTTTTGAAAACAATGTTGTATTTATGGTAAGCCTTAGCACGAATAACGGACAGATGACACCAAATTTTGATTACATAGATGTAACAGACAATGAAGTTATTTTAGGAATTGTTAATGATTACAGCACTGCTGATGTTGAAGACCGTAATACCTGCCTTGCAAGTTTTTCAATGTCCAAGGAATTATATAACAATCAGAAATTTTCAGTAAGCATAAGAGATACTGATACAGTTGAGGATTTTGGATTTGTTGCAGTAAGAGAATACAATGGTATGAATGTTGATTATGACGAACCAATATTTTATGGTAATTGTGGTCGTATAACAAGCGTTGATGAACTTCCAAGGACTGAGGGTTTTGAAAGATATGATGAAGAATTTTTCAAGGAAAATTATCTCTATCTCGCAGGTGTTTATTTAGGTTCGGGAAGTTATTCACCGGTGGGCAAATCTGTTACTTATGATGAAAACCACGATTATGTACTTAATATGTATGGAGCATATACTCTTGAGCCTGTGACTTGTGATATGGCATATTGGTATGTAGGTTTTACTGCTCCGATTGAAGATTGTGAAAGACCAAAAATTTTGTCAGATGTAAATATAAAAGGTGCATTGGTAAGTTCAGCTGATTATGAGCCTTTGTATACTGAAAGCAATGTTGAATTTGTATCATCTGATATTATAGATACAGATACTTCAAACTTCGGAGGTAATATATACAATACAGATATAATCAGAACTTATGAAGAATTTAAGGCTATGCTTACACCATACAGCAATGTACTTGAAAGAGAAAAGCTCCTTGCAAAATATAATGAGGAATTTTTTGAAAACAATGCAATATCAGTTGCAAAATGGGTTGATTGTGCGAATGTTGATATATATGGTGATGTTGTATGGTATGCAAATGAATATGGTTATGATTTTATAAGAGTTGGTATCAATCATTATGATGAAACTCCTGAAACAACATCATACGAAGAAAAGAAGGAATACTGTGCAATAGTTTCCTTTGATAAGAAATACTGTGAGAGTGAATACGGCTCATATGTAAACTTTCAGATGAACTGGTTAGAATAGTCGTTAGATTATCTTAAATTTAAATAAAAATCCCTTATCTTTATGATAGGGGATTTTTGTTGATACTTGACAAATTAACAGTAAAATATTATAATTGTGATATGGGATATCGTACAAAAACGGTAGGCGGGTAACTCACCCCTTTAAAGAAAGGGGGTGTATGCTATGACTTGGAATGATTTTTTTCAGATGATAATTGCAGTATGTAACATTCTTCTTGTCTATAAAGCCTTTTCTAAAAAAGAAAAGTAACCGCCTGACTTGCCAATAAGACGGTTACTAAAAAACACCATTATTAATTGGGAGTTAACCGCTTACTGTACGGTATCCCTTTACTATATTATACAGTTAAATTATAAATATGTCAAGCATAATATATTCAGGTTTTTTTGTTGATACTTGACAAATTAACAGTAAAATATTATAATAAATTAAATAATAGTTTAAAAAAGGAGGACTTTTTTTATGGAAAAAGTTAAATCACAGATAAGCGACAGTAAAATAAAAGCAGTCAGTTTTGATATTTTTGATACTCTTGTATTAAGACCTGTTTTTAAACCAGCCGATTTATTCATACTTATGACAAATGACTTTAAAAAGCTCGTTCCCGAATGTGAAAACAGTTTCATTGTTGTAAGACTTGCAGCAGAAAAATCAGCAAGAATGTCATCTGAAAATGGAGAAGTAACTATCGATGATATTTATAATGAAATGGTTCAGAATTATAACATTCCAAAGGAAAATACAGACAAGCTTAAAGCGACTGAAATAACTCTTGAAACAAAAGGCTGTTATGCAAGAAAAACTACTAAAATGCTTTATGATTTCGCAGTTGAAAACGGTAAGAAAATTATAATTTCAGATGATACATATCTTTCATCTGATATTGTAAAGAAAATACTTGAAAAATCGGGTTACACAAAATATGATGGACTTTATGTTTCCTGTGAAGTAAACAAGACTAAGTCTTGCGGAAGTATGTATCAGCATATAATGGAAGAACAGAATTTTTCAGCAGATGAAATTCTCCATATAGGCGATGATTATTCTGTTGATGTTGAAAATCCCAGAAAATTGGGAATACAGAGCTGTTATATGCCAAGTCCGGCAGAAATGATAAAAAATACTGCAATGTCCTCAAGCGATGAAAGACAATATTTTGAGGCTCGTTGTAATCTTATGGCTTTTGCAAATAATTATTTTGATGACCCATTCAAAAAAGGCTTCAATGAAGATGTTCTTACAAAGCACCAATCAGATGATGGACTTGCAGAAAAAATCAATTCAATTCTTCCTGTGGGAAGTAAAAAGAGAAAATTTGCTGAAAATATTGCGTCAAAAATTCTTGGAAAATAATTGTATTTACTCTGTTTTCCGTATTATAAAAATCACTTTTTATAATATACATATAAAAACTTCGTTAATTATTGGCAAAATTTCTAAATACGCTATATTGTATTTATATAATTCAAACAATTGCAATTTGTCTTATAGAATGATATAATATTATTAGAGTAGTATGTGGAAATTTGCTCTTATTTGGTATTCTACAAAATTCGGAGGTGGTCTAATGAAATTTTCCTACAAGGCTAAGGACGCTCAGGGCAATGTCCGTACAGGGTCAATAGTAGCGGACAATGAAAAGGAGCTTCACGCGAAGCTTCAGGAAAAAGGTCTTAAGCTCGTTAGCATTCAGGGAGCTGATTCTTCAGAATCAAAAAAATTGCACAAATTTACTACAAAGGAACTTGCTTTTAACTGTCGACAGATGAGTGCTATGATGTCAGCAGGTCTTACTCTTGTTAAAACCCTTGATATTTTGTGCAAGGAACAGACATCAGACGCTGCAAAGGCGATATGGCGTGACATCTATGAAGACGTTCAGAAAGGTGATTCCTTTTCAAATGCTCTTGAAAAACAGCACGGCTGTTTCCCGTCATTCCTTATAAGTATGATTTCAGCGGGTGAATCAAGTGGTTCGCTTGACGTAATTATGCAGAGAATGTCTGACCATTACGCAAAAGAAAACAGACTCAACAACAAGATTAAAGGTGCTATGATTTATCCTATCGTTCTTCTTGTACTCTGTATCGCTGTTGTTATCGGTTTGTTTACATTCATTATGCCTATGTTCAGGGATATGTTTACAGACCCGTCACAGATTCCTGCACTTACACAGGCTATGTTCTCAATAAGCGATTTCCTTAAAGCAAGATGGTATGTGCTTATAGCAATAATTGCCATTGCAATCTTTGGCTTTATCTATGGAATGAAAGTCCCATCATTCAGACTTAAAGTACATAGATTTATAATAAAAGGCCCAGGTTTCGGACCTCTTGTTATGCAGATTTATACAGGTCGTTTTGCAAGAACTTTATCCTCACTCTATTCAAGCGGTCTGCCTATGGTTGAATGTCTCCAGAGGTCTTCAGCTATCCTCGGCAACAGCTATATTGACAGCAAGTTTGAAAATGTAATTGCTGAAGTTAAACAGGGTGAACCTCTTTCAGCGGCTATCCAGAGAACTGAAATATTTGATTCAATGTTCTGCTCAATTATTTATGTAGGTGAAGAATCAGGTGCTTTAGATGATATTCTTGAAAAAACTTCAGATTACTATGATGAAGAATCAGATTCAGCAATCCAGCGTCTTATCGGTATTATGGAACCTGTTATGATTATCATTCTTGGTGTTATGGTTGGTTTCGTTGTTGCCGCAGTTCTTCCAGCACTCTATTCATCAATGGAAGGTATCGAATAAAAAAGAGAGGTGTATATTTAAATGTTATCTTTTGATATTACAGATAAAAACGTCAAGATTATTAAAGGTATTGAGAGCAATGGCAGTATAAAAATTTCAAAGGCTGCAAACATTAAAATTGACAAGGAATTTATCATCAATGGAAGTGTTAAGAATGTAAATGAACTCGGTCTTCTCATTCAGAAAACACTTTTGATGAATAAAATGTCAGAAAAAGAAGCTGTTCTCAGCATTTCCTCAAACTATACTATCTTTAAGGAACTTACTGTTCCAAAGGTTAAGGAAAGCGATTTTCCAAAGCAGGTAAAGCTTGAAATGCAGAAAGCTGTTGGTATTGATGAATCCTATGCTGTTTCATATGTTATAGTAGGAAATGCAAAAGACCAGTCAGGCAAAGACGTTAAAGAAGGCAGTGCGTCAGTTGTAACAGTTCTTGCAACAGCTTGTCCTCAGGACCTTATTGACTCATACAGGGAAGTATTCAACTTCCTTGATATTCAGCTTAAATCAGTTATGATTGGCTGTAACTGTATCACAAAGCTTCTTCTTTCAGACCCGAAGATAAAGGCACAGATGCCATTACTTGCTGTTCAGGTGGATGAAAACTTCATTAACCTCAATATCTATGAAGATGACAAGCTTACATTCTCAAGATTTGCTTCAATTGACCCAGCAGATTATAACAATTCAAAGGAATATGTTGTAGAGGCAGTTAATGAAAACATCTTCAGAATGTTGCAGTTCCAGAAATCAAGAAATCCTGAAAAACTCATAGAAAATGTTATTTTCTATGGTGATACAAAGAAATATGATAAGATTGTAAGTCAGCTTGATGATATGCAGACTTCAATAATCAAAGTTCCTCCTTATGTCAAAGGTTATGAAAATCTTGAATTTTCTGAATATGCAAATGCTATCGGTGCTCTTTTCAAGAGAAATAAGGATACAGAAAAGGTAAACCTTCTTGAATCGGGTGGTACTGCTTCAATTATCAATGACAAGATTAAGTCAGATAGTTCTTTCAAGGGGCTTATGATTGGTGCTGTTGTTGCTTCTCTCGTTATTATGGGTGGTATAACAGGCGTATGTAAATTCATAAATGCAGGTATCGAAAAGGATATTGACGCTCAGGTTTCATATATGGAAGACCCTGCGACTATTGCAGACCTTGAAAAACACGAAAACAGAACTCTTATGCTTGATAATGTAAGAAATTATAAGAATATGGCTTTCCAGGCAGATAATGCTTATAAGTCACAGCCTGTTCTCAATCAGGCAACTGTAAATAAGATTGATGAAATACTTGCAGAAGTAAATGAAGAACTCGATTCAGTTGCATTCATTGATAATATTGCTTATTCAAATGGTCAGTGGGCTATGGTTATTGCTGATGACCACATTGACGCTCTTAATGAGCTTGAAGGAGTTCCGAAACTTCCTGCACTCCTTGCTCAGAAACTTGATGAATGTGATGAATTCTTTGCAGGTGTTGAATACCTTGGATATTCTGTTACAAGTGAAAGTGCTTCAGTTAATGTTCCTACACAGTCAGCACCTCAGACTCCAGCAGAGCCTCAGGTTGATGCAGAAGGAAATCCTGTAGAAGCTCAGCCACAGCAACCGCAAACACCTTCAGCATCTGTTGAAATTAAAGGTCAGCGTGTTGAATTTCAAATATCTGTTTATTTAAACGGCGGTGACGCTCAGCTTGAAGACCCTGTTGATGAAGCCGCAGCTGCCGATGAAACAGCAGAAACAGGAGAGGAAGGTAACGAATAATGAAACTTAGTTACAGAGATAAAATTATTGCTTTGATATTTGCAGTTGTTGCAATTGTTCTTTTGTTTGTTTTTCTTTTAATCAGACCTACTTTGAATGATATTTCAGCAAATAAAGCTACTCTTGCTACAAAAACTCAGGAAGCAGATGAAATAAGAGCTAAAATTGCTGAAATTCCGAATATCGAAACTAAAATTATGGACGCATACAACGAAGGTGCTGATATGGCAGATAATTTCTTTATCATATCAGAGGGAGATATTGAAACTCTCGATACATATAAAATAGACCAGTTCCTTCAGCCTATGCTTGATGACAATAACATCAAAATCAATGGTGATGTTACACTTGGTCTTTCAGAGGCAATAACTATGGAATATTATTACTATACTCCAAATGTTGTTACTTATCCTATACTTGAGGCAGCAGACCTCAACGGAACACTTGCAGAAGATATTTACAGCAGAATTGAAACTTCAGCTGTATTCTCTGAAAAAGAAGTACAGGAAATTCAGGGTATGAGCGTTGAATATGCAATAATGTCAACAAAGCCTGACCTCCTTAACTTCCTTGATGCAGTTGAAGGAATAAACAAATCTGTTATTGTATCAGATTTGTCAATTCAGGATTACACATTCGGTTCAGCAGATGAACTTCCGGAAGAAGAACAGCTTTCAGAATGTACTTTCACTATGAATTTCTATGCAATGCAGAAAGTTTCCGAGCCTAATCTTAATGACTAAACGCTTTGACATATGAAAGGCGGTAGATTATGAAAATGAGAGAAAACAGCGGAAAAAAGTTAAAAGGTTCTGTACTGTTTACTGTAATCGCTGTTATGATGGTTATTATTGTGTTTGTTATGTCAGCCCTGACGATTGCCGGGGCGACAAGCAGACGTGCTTACAGTGATTATGCTAAAAGTCAGGCACAATATACTGCCCGTTCAGCTTTAGATGCTACATTGAAATATCTGAGAAATGGTGTATATGACGCTCACGGCAATCTTGTAAATAATGACTTTGCCAATCAGGTTGCTTCTCTTAATAAAAGCAGTGCACCTATTGAACTTGATATAAATTTTTCAGATGCTGCAACAGGAGCTGCTGATAAAGCAGTTGCTAAAGACGGTGCTGCAAAAGTAACTGTAAAATGTCTTAATGATAATTATCAGTATTATGATGGAAGTATTCATTCTGTAGTTATGCTTACAGCAACAGTTACCCTTGCAGGTGAAACAAGCGAAGAATCAATAGTAATTCTTAAAGACCCTCCGTCTACTCCTGGAAAAGGTGGTGCAAACGCAGTAACTTCACTTGCAAGTTTTACTGCAGGAACAGCTCCTGGTATTCTTGGAGGTTCAAGTGTTAACCTTTTGCAGGATGCTTCTGTTACAAGTACAAGTTGGTATAATGCCAATGGTATAATTAATGGTTCAGCTATTGTAAATTCAGATTTGCATATTGAAAACCTTAAGGAAATAGTTTTGAATAAAGGTGAGGGAGTTACAATTTATGGTGATTTAACTCTCGGAAACAGATTAAATATTAAATCAATAGCAGATTTGAGCAATATTTCGGCTTATAAAGAGATTCCTTACTTTTTTGTTGATGGTGCAGTTTATCTTAATGCTGACAAAACAGTTGCTACTATAGGTGGTGGGGGATTTTCTCCTATGGGACCATCATCATCAGGTGTAGGTGTAAATATCTATTGTAAACAACTTATTTTTGAAAAGCTTAATGGTGGAAGTCATATATATGCAGATGTATATACGTGGGAAAGAGATACTAATCTTACTAATATCGATTCTTTAAAAGATATAGGCTATTATAATGAAACTTCTGCTTTTGTTTCTAAAATAGGTGGAAATAATACAACAAAACTTCTTAACTGGGCAAATAAAACATTAAATCCAAATGCTAATCAGCTTGGTGGTAACTTTATATCCAATGGTAGCATTAAAGTTGTCGGTGAAGCAATGTTTAAGAGAGATTTAATAGTAAGTCAGGGACTTTATTTATTAAATGGAAGTTCACCTGTAACTATTGATGGTAAGTTATCAGTTGGCGAAGTTCTTGTGGTGGATTCAAATAATGTAAGTTGTAACGCATTGAGTGTAGGTAACATTGATAATGTTATTATAAAATCAGGTGATTTAACTGTTGGTAATTTAAAATATTCCCTTACTCCAGAAGGTAAGATTAAAGTTAATATGATTGGTGCTATGGGAGAAAAGGAATATGACAGTTTCAAAGCAGCTTATGAAGATGGTATAAACGGAGCTATCACTGTTATGGACGCTCAGACAAAAGCGGATTTATATCCGAATGAGTTAACATATGCTGAATTGGTTGGACTTACAGAAGTATTTGACGCTTATGGAAAAGCTATACCGCTTAACAATGATAATGACGGTGATGGCATAGGTGATAATAAGATAGCAGATTTGCCTGTTAATGCTTATGGTAAATATCTTAATAAAGATAAGAGTACAGGAAATATAGTATATGAACCAAACTTCTTTAAAACGTGGAAAGACACTGAAGTTATAGATAAGAATACAGGTAAAAAGGTAAAAGTAGAAGGTATGTGGCGTAAGTTCTATACTCAGGAAACAAGCGGTGTGCCAAGTGTTCCTGTGTATGACAGTTCATCATATCCTGATACTATTTCAGACAGTGCATTTATTCTTAAAGGTGGCTTTATTGGTGGACAGAAAGACATTGTAATTGATACTCAGGGTTCAGATGTATGGGTTTATCTTGATAATTTATCAATTGCTTCAGCAGGTCCTAATATAATAGTTAAAGGCAGTGGAAGTGTTAATTTCTATTCCAATACAGATATAAATCTTAGTGGTAATTCGTGTATTGCTACTGAAAAGTATAAGAAAGAAATGGATAAGCCTGGAATGATTAAACTTGATAAAAATCCTGTTGATTTTAATGATATTCCAAGAATATATATTTATATGGATTATGATACAACAGGCAAAAGAATATCTTTAAGAAATAATGTTTACATTACAGGATATATTTTTGCACCAACTGCAACTTTTGATATAAATGCTTCAGGTAAAAATAAAACAGTTGAATATTTGTGCGATGGAGAAAAAATAATAACAAACAGAAATCTTGTGCTTATCGGTTCAGCTTTTGTTAATGACTTTTCAAATGGAAATGAAGAATTGCTTGTATATGTAAGCGACAGTGGTTTAGGTACAACACCATCAAGTGCTTATACAGAATGGGGTACAATTTCTTATCTCTCTGGCGATGGTCTTGGTGTTGAGTAAAGGAGTGCTTTGAAATGAAAAAGAAAAAATTAAAAGGCATGACTCTTATTGAATGTATTGTTGCTCTTGCAGTTATGGCAATTATGACTACGGGTATGGCTATGGCTGCTGGTGCACTTTCAAATATGAAAGTCAATTCTAATAATGTAATTAAAAAGACAAGCTATCAGGCTCAGATTGCTGATAATAAATCAAGTACAAAAACTGATACTTCAGCTGAGGGTGCATATAATATTACAATAAGTCAAGGTGGGGCAGTTAAAGCTACAATAACAGCTAAGAAAAATACTGCAAAAGTTAAACAGTATGATGCAAATGGAAA
>JAZKXQ010000306.1:0-2477 GCA_045611725.1 Oscillospiraceae bacterium | reverse complement strand
CAAGCTTTTTTTCAAAAAAGCGGGAGGGGAATTTTTTTATAAAAGGAGTAAAAAATATGTATGAACTTATACCATACGAATTAAAAATGTTACCTAACTGGGTATGCTGGAAGGCAGAACCCAATGCGAAAAGTCATAGCGGAATCAGTAAAAAACCGATAAATCCAAAAACAGGAGGTCTTGCCCAGTCGAATAATCCGTCAACGTGGAGCGATTTTGATACGGCTTTGAGAATGTCCGATAATTTCGCAGGTATCGGCTTTATGTTCAGTGGAAGTGGATATTTCGGGGTTGATATTGATGATACAGGCGAACAGCTTACTGAATACCTTGAGGGCAGGGCTGACAGTTCAAATGTAATTCTTGAATTTATCGATACCCTGCAAAGCTATGCTGAATTGTCGCAATCTGGGAACGGAATACATATCATCTGCAAGGGAAAACTTCCCGAGGGTGCAAGACGTAAGGGAAAATTTGAGATGTATGACAAAGGCAGATTTTTTGTAATGACAGGGAATATGTGCTGTGAATATGCCGATATTCCCGACTGTACCGAGAAAATTAAGCCTCTGCATAAAAAATATCTTGGCTCGGAACAGATGACATTTAATACTGATTATAAGCCACAATATCAGACTTTTACAGGTGATGTAAATGAGATTATCGAAAAAGCTTCAAAATCTGCGAACGGTGAGAAATTCCGTAAGCTGATGAATGGCGACTGGACAGGCTATACTTCCCAGTCTGACGCTGATATGGCTTTATGCAGTATTCTTGCGTTCTGGTGCAGTGACTCCTCAAAGGTTGATGAAATTTTCCGTCAGAGTGGGCTTATGCGTGATAAATGGGACAGAAAAACAGGTGACAGCACTTATGGAGCAATTACAATTTCAAAGGCTTTAAGTACTTGCAGAAATCATTACGGGGAGAATTTCAGCAAATCCGATAATTATTCCGTATCGGTGGGAACTCCTAAAAAATACCATACTTTTGACGATACAGGCAATTCCAAAAGGCTTATTGACAAATTCGGGGATATTATAAAATATTCCTATATTGACAAAAGATGGCTTTATTATAAAGACGGTAAATGGAATTATGACAATCTCGGATATATCAGAACTCTTACTGATAAGGTTGTTGAGGATATGGTGGCAGAACTTCCTCATTATCAGAGTGAGGACGAAAAGAATGGTTCAAATCTTGAAAAGGATTTTATGAAACATCTTAAAAAATCGAGAAATCATAATGTCAAGACCAATATGATTAAGGAAACCGAGCATTTATCCTCGATACTTCCGTCAATGCTTGACCGTCATAAACATCTTATCAACTGTAAAAACGGCATTTTAAATCTTAAAACGGGAGAATTTACGGGGCATAGCAAGGATAAATACATAACTAAAATAACACAATGTAATTATAATCCCAATGCTGAAACTCCTGCAAGATGGCTTGAATTTCTTGACGAGATTTTTTCATCTGACAAGGAAATGATAAGATACGTTCAGAAAGCTATCGGATATTCTCTCTCAGGCTCTACAATGGAACAGTGTGCATTTTTCCTCTATGGTACAGGCAGAAACGGTAAATCTACATTTCTTGAGATAATACGTTATATAATGGGAGAATATGCAACAAATATCCAGCCTCAGACTATTATGGTAAAGCCTAATACGGGGAACGCTCCTACAGGCGATATTGCCCGTCTGAAAGGTGCAAGGCTTGTAACGTCCGTTGAGCCTAACGAGGGAATGAAAGTTGATGAGGGGCTTTTAAAACAGCTTACTGGTGATGACATTGTAACTGCAAGAAAGATGTTTTCGGAGGAATTTGAGTTCAAGCCTGAATTTAAATTGTTTATGGCTACCAATCATAAACCTGTAATCCGTGGAACTGATACGGGAATATGGCGTAGAATACATCTGATACCCTTTGAGGTGCAGATTCCCGAAGATAAAATTGACAGGCATCTGAAATATAAACTTGCAAAGGAATACGAGGGTATTTTTAAATGGGCAGTTGAGGGCTGTATGCTCTGGCAGAAAGAGGGACTTAAAAAACCTGCAAAGGTCGAAAAGGCAGTTGCTGAATACAGGCACGAAATGGACGTTATAGCTTCATTCATAGATGCTTGTTGTATTGATGGTCAAGGCAGTGAAAAGGCTTCCGTTCTGTATGCTGTATATTGCAGATGGGCTTCTGAAAACAATGAATACAAGATGTCAAGTACAAAATTCGGGGCTGAAATGTCTAAAAGATTTGAGAAGTCAAGAACCAAGCAAGGAATTATTTATAATAGTATATCGCTTATGGACTGCAACCCTTATTCAATTTCAATAGGATAAATATAAATGGGTGTAGGGTGGTGTATAGTTGAAGGGTTTTTTCTATTCTATCATATAAAATTTTCAGATAAAATATTTTTATATATACTCCTTAGAAAACTATACAAACCCTACACAACCCTACACCAT
>JAZKXQ010000305.1:0-3037 GCA_045611725.1 Oscillospiraceae bacterium | reverse complement strand
TCTAAAAAAATCCTACAATGAAATACTCAAAAAAGCTGATTCTGTTGAGTATATTTCTTATGAATACTTTAAATGGTGTATTAAAAAACGTAACCAGAAACTTATAGATTATTCCGATTACTGTATATGCTATTATAATCCCCAAAAATATATAAGTGGTACAGGACAGACTGTCAGAATGGCTGAAATGAAAAATATTCCTATTTTTAATATTTACCCTATTAATGTGTAAATTACAATTTAATCTGATTTTTTTCCTCTTTTTCCTATTGCAAAATATCTTAAAATATGGTACAATGTTTTCAATAGTATAGTCAGTATAATCTGACTTGCAATAATACTAAATTCAAAAGGAGAATTTTTATGAAGAAATTCGGTTATTTTGACGATTCCAACAAAGAATATGTCATTACTTCCCCTCAGACTCCATATCCTTGGATTAACTACCTTGGTACTCAGAGCTTTTTCTCTCTGATTTCAAACACTGCTGGCGGTTACCATTTCTATAAAGACGCTCGTCTTAGAAGAATTACTCGTTACCGCTATAACAATGTTCCTGTTGATATGGGTGGTCGTTATTTCTACATCAACGATAACGGCACTGTATGGTCACCAGGCTGGTCACCTGTAAAGACAGAACTCGATAGCTATGAATGCCGTCACGGTATGGGCTATACAGTAATTACAGGTAAGAAGAATGATGTTTCAGCTTCTGTTACTTTCTTCGTACCACAGGATTACAATGGCGAAATTCAGAAGGTTACTCTCAAGAATGAAGGCTCTGAAAAGAAAACTATCAAGCTTTTCTCATTCCTTGAATGGTGTCTTTGGAATGCTCAGGACGACTCAACTAACTTCCAGAGAAACTTCAATACTGGTGAAGTTGAAATTGAAGGTTCTGTTCTCTTCCATAAGACAGAATATAAGGAAAGACGTGACCATTTCGCATTCTATTCAGTAAATGCTGAAATCAACGGCTTTGATACTGACAGAGAAAGCTTTATGGGTCTTTACAATGGCTTTGAAAATCCTCAGACTGTTATGGCTGGTAAGCCTAATAATTCAGTAGCTGACGGTTGGTCACCTATCGCTTCACATTACATCGAAGTAACTCTCGAAGCTGGTGAATCTAAAGACCTCGTATTCATTCTCGGTTATGTTGAAAATGCTTTTGAAGAAAAATTCAATGCTGACGGTTCAATGAATAAGTCAAAGGCTTATGCTATGATTGAACAGTACAATACTGTTGAAAAGGTTGACGCTGGTCTTGCTGCTAATAAGGCTATGTGGGACGCTCTCCTTTCAAAATATACAGTTAAGACTCCTGATGACAAGATGAACAGAATGGTTAACATCTGGAATCAGTATCAGTGTATGGTTACTTTCAATATGTCACGTTCTGCTTCATACTTTGAAAGCGGTATCGGTCGTGGTATGGGCTTCCGTGACTCTAATCAGGACTTGCTCGGATTCGTTCATCAGATTCCTGACAGAGCAAGAGAAAGAATACTTGACCTCGCTGCTACTCAGTTTGAAGATGGTGGCTGCTTCCATCAGTATCAGCCTCTCACAAAGAAGGGTAATGACGAAGTAGGCGGAGATTTCTCTGATGACCCATTGTGGATGATTCTTTCAACTGCTGCATATATCAAGGAAACAGGCGATTTCGCTATTCTTGATGAAAAAGTTCCTTATGAAAACAAGGAAGAACTTGCACAGACTCTTATGCATCACCTCAAACAGTCATTCTATCGTGTAGCTACAAATGTAGGCCCTCACGGACTCCCACTCAGTATGAGAGCTGACTGGAACGACTGTCTTAACCTCAGCTGTTTCTCAGATACTCCTGGTGAATCATTCCAGACATCAACTTCACCAAAATACGGCGAAGATAAATATAGTAAGATTGCTGAATCAGTAATGGTTGCTGCTCTCTTTACATATGCTGGTCCAGAATACGTTGCTCTTTGCAAGAAGAGAGGCGATATGGCTGAAGCTGAAAAGGCTCAGGCTGAAGTTGATAAGATGAAGAAGAACATTATGGACTATGGTTTCGATGGTGAATGGTTCCTCAGAGCTTATGACGATTTCGGCAAGAAGGTTGGTTCAAATGAATGTGAAGAAGGTAAAATCTTCATCGAACCACAGGGCTTCGCTGTTATGGGTGGCGTAGGCAAGGAAACAGGTGCTGACATCAAGGCTCTTGACAGCATTGACAAGTACCTCAATACAGAACACGGTCTTGTACTCAACAATCCTGCATTCACTAAGTACTACATTGAATACGGTGAAATTTCAACATATCCAGGTGGATATAAGGAAAATGCTGGTATATTCTGTCATAACAATGCTTGGATTATCTGTGCTGAAGCTTTTGTAGGTCGTGGTGACAAGGCATTTGAATACTATTCAAAGATTGCTCCTGCATACCGTGAAGAAAAGTATTCAGAACTCCACAGAACTGAACCATATGTATATGCTCAGATGATAGCTGGTAAGGACGCTAAGCGTCACGGTGAAGCTAAGAACAGTTGGCTCACAGGTACAGCTGCTTGGAACTTTGTTGCAGTATCACAGTATATCCTCGGTATTATTCCTGATTGGGACGGTCTTAAGGTTGACCCTTCAATTCCTCACGAATGGGACGGTTTCACTGCTACAAGACAGTACAGAGGTGCAACATATGAAATCACATTCAAGAACCCTGACCACGTTTGCAAGGGTGTTAAGTCTGTAACTGTTGACGGTAAGGTTATTGAAGGCAATGTACTTCCTACATTTGCTGACGGTGTACATACTGTTGAAGTTATTATGGGTTAATTAATAATTGAATTTAGTATAAAAGAGGGACGTTCTGTTTTTCAGAGCGTCCCTCCGCTTTTCTAAAGAAAAGTTTGGCAAAAGACTTTAGTTGGTTACAAAGCTAAGTAAAATTTGTGGTTTACTGGCTCGAAAGCTTGTTTTAATTTCATTTTGACAAAAATAAAACATTAATCAAAGTTAGAAGTTTTGGACAAGCTTTTTCAAAAGCTTGTGG
>JAZKXQ010000304.1:0-3508 GCA_045611725.1 Oscillospiraceae bacterium | reverse complement strand
TGAAGACAGCAACCGAAGACTTGTAAGCGGAGTTAATTGTGATGGTGAAAATGCTTTTACTGAATTTATGTTTACAAAAGAAAGTTACAAGAAAACTGATGGAATGAATTTCTATCAGTATGTGCAATCGTTCTCGCCAGATGAAAAAATATCTGCTGAAGACGTTCACAAAATTGGTCTTGAATTTGCTGAAAAAGCGTGGCCAGGATATGAAGTTCTGGTTGCAACTCATAGCGATGCTGACCATCTGCATAATCATTTCGTTATCAATTCTGTTGGTTTTGAAAACGGGAAAAAACTTCGTCAACCACCAGATACTGTCAAAAAATTGCGTGGACTTAACGATGATATTTGTAAAAGTCACGGACTTTCTGTTCTTGAACCTTACACTAAAAGTGGTGATAAGTTGTCAACAAGAGAGTATCGTGCAGCTGAAAAAGGTGACAGTTGGAAGTTCAGATTGATGTCTGAAATTGATAATGCTATGAAAAAATCTGGTAACAAAAATGATTTCTTTAAAGAAATGAATAAACAAGGATACAAAGTTACTTGGACAAAGGAAAGAAAATATATTACTTTCACTTGTCCTGATGGAAAGAAATGTCGTGACATAAAATTACACGATGAAAAATATTTAAAGGAGAATATGGAATATGAATTACAACTCAGAGCAATGCTCTACAACAAGAAAAAATACTATGATAGCGAATCTGGTAGAAAAGAATTCGCAGAATATACAGAACCTCAGTCAGAGTTCTATGCCAGTGATGGTTCCTATTCAGGAAAAGGATTGGGATACAATGGTGGAACTTCTGAGTATGAATACGGAACTTTATCCGAAGATAATGGAATTGTTCACCAGACTTCTGACAGCAAGAAGAATGGAAGAAATAATGAATGTCTGGTCGGAGAGTCAAGAAACAATGAGCAAAGAATCATTGATGAGGATGGAAAAATTTCTGGATACTTACCTGAAGAAAACGGAAAGTACACTGGAAGAAATGAAACGTCAAGAAATACAGGTTGGGAACAGAATCGACGAGATTACGAACGCTTCATTGGAAAAGATAGAGTGGTTAACAATGAAAGCGGACGACGCAGCAAGAATGTTAACCAGACGAAAAGTTCAAATTCAGTTAGGAATAGGAATGCTCGTGTCCTCAATAACGTCGGTACTGTCTGTTCTGCTTTGTCAACTCTTGGTGCAATAGGTGGCAAGCGAAAAGATGATGAAGAGGAAGAACCTGATGTTACAATGGGTGTACTTGCTGGCGTTGCAATCGGAACTGCTTTAGCAATACACGAATACAAGAAAGAAAAAGAAAGGAAAATTGCAAATGGAATTGAAAACAAAATTGATAAATCAACATCTGCATACAACAATCAGTATGAAGATGCACAAAATGAAGAAAATGAAAACGAAGAACTTACAGGACCAGTTATGTCTGGTATGTAAGAAGTAATAAATTAAGAAAGGATTGTGATATGGTCGTGGTTTTATGCCACGCCAATTTATAAAAAAGAATACCTTACCTTGTCCTTATAATATATATGAAAACAGGGGGTGGTGCTATGAGTAAACCGATTATTACCGAGAAACTTGTTAAGAGTTCAGAGATAAAGTTAGGTAATCGTTTTATTATAGTTGAAGAATATGCCCCAAACCTCACCAGAAATGACTTCGAATTTGCCGAGATGAATATAAAAAATACTTTAGCAAAGGCTTTCGGAAATAATGAAGAATAGTCTGGACTTTACAAGCCAATTAAGGTATTGTGTGTTTGGCTTAGTGTGTCATAGAAAGGTGATTAATCTATGATAGCAATTTATGCCAGACAATCGGTAGAAAAAGAAGACAGTATTTCAATCGAATCTCAGATTGAAATGTGTGAGTATGAAGCACGTGGTGAGGAATATGTAGTATATAAGGATAAAGGTTTTAGCGGTAAAGATACCAACCGTCCCGAGTTCCAGAAAATGATGAAGGACATTAAATCGGGTAAAAAAGGTATCACAAAAGTTATAGTTTATAAGCTTGACAGAATCAGCAGAAGTATCCTTGACTTCTCAACTATGATGGATACCTTCAGTAAATTAAAAGTCGAGTTCTCTTCGGCAACCGAAAGATTTGATACAAGTACACCTATGGGTAGAGCAATGCTTAATATCTGTATTACCTTTGCTCAGCTTGAGAGAGAAACTACTCAGCAACGTGTTCGTGATAACTACATAGCACGTTCACAAAAAGGTTTTTATATGGGTGGACCTGTACCAATGGGATTTAAAAGAGTTGATGTAACCATAGACGGAATTAAAACTGCAATGTATGAACAGATTCCTGAAGAGGTAGAAGTAGTTAAAAAGGTCTATGAAATGTATTCTAGTGTGAATAACTCTTGTTACGATATTGCAGAAGCAGTTCGTAATATGCCATCTTCAGCAGTAAGAAAAAGGGTAGTAACACGTGCAAGAGTACAGGATTTTATCAAGAATCCCATTTATGTAAAAGCCGATATGAATATATATAATTTCTATAAATCAAAGGGTACAAAAATTATAAATCCGCCTGAAGATTTTATCGGTACAAACGGTTGTTATTTATACAGAGGAGATAAAGACACAAGTAAGCAAACAGATTTATCAAATGCAGTTCTGGTTATTGCACCTCACGAAGGTTTCATTGATTCTGATTTGTGGATTGCTTGTCGTGAAAGAGCATTGGCTCAACAACAAATCAAGCGTAACCCTAAAGCAAAAAACACTTGGCTTGCAGGTCTTATTAAATGTGGTAACTGTGGCTATGCAATTGTTAAGAAAACCTATGAAGCAAAGAATGTAAGTTACTTCTTATGCTCACGGAAAATGAATGACAAATTGTGTAGTGGTGCTGGAACAATTCATTCAGATGAATTCGAAAATGCTATTTACGAAAAGATGAAAGAAAAGTTGTCAGCATATAAAGAGATTGAACAGAAAGTTGATTTACAATCTGACCACAGAATTGAAGAACTGAAATTAAGAATTGCTGAAATTGACGAAGAGATTCTTGAAATAGTCAAAGGTGTTAAAGATGCAAGTGCAACGGTTATGAAATACATAAATCAAAATGTTGAAGAATTGGAAACTGAAAAGAAACGAATAGAAGCTGATATCCAGAGATTAAGCAATAACAATTCATCGACACAAGAAAAAGTTATATGTGATTTCGAGAAGTTTAATGAGCTCTCTTTTGAACGAAAAAGAGAGATTGCAAATGCCATTATAAAGCGAATTTATGTGACAAAAGACAAACTTGAGATAATCTGGAATATTTAATAAAAAAGTCGGGCAGAACGCCGATTCTGCCCGATATATAAGGATTTATTTTTTCCAGATTGACTACACGTATCCCCAAACCTCTGATAGTGCACAACTTCACGTTCACGTAAGAATTTAATCGGGTCACGAACATCAGGGTCGTCTATGAGTCTTAAAAGATTGTCATAGGTGACTCTTGCTTTTTGCTCTG
>JAZKXQ010000303.1:0-10167 GCA_045611725.1 Oscillospiraceae bacterium | reverse complement strand
AAAAACTTTAGTTTTATTATCTTGTTATCTTTAAAAACTCAATCTTATTTAATATTATTTACTTAAACCAAGCTTTCGAGCCAATAAGCTACAAGTTTTATTTAACTTTGTAACGAATTGGAGGTCGGCACTGCCGGCCTTTTCTTCAGAAAAGCGTGACTTCGCACCTTTTTTTAAATGAAAACATTTCCTTTATCTGATATAATCAGTACATACCTTAAAGAACGGAGTTGATAAAGAATGTTTGTCTTTTATGAAAAAGATAAAGTAAGAGTTCCGATAAAAATATGGACTGAAAATATTGAAGCAATTGAAAAGCAATGTCTTGAACAGGCAATAAATCTTGCAAACCTTCCGTTTGTTGAAAAATGGGTTTCACTGATGCCTGATACTCATACCGGAAAAGGTATGCCGATAGGGGCGGTTATAGCTTGTAAAGATGTAATTATCCCCAATGCTGTAGGAGTTGACATCGGTTGTGGTATGGCTTTCGTTCAGACAAATATTCCCGCACAGCTTTTAAGAGATACAATGACAGGAAGCGGTTCTCTTATAAAGCTTATAACAGGAAATATTCTGCGTTCAATTCCCGTAGGATTCAGCCATTATTCAAAGCCTCAGCAGTCTGAAACGCTTGACAAGGCAAAAGAAAATATTCAGAAATATGAAAAAAATTCTGAACTTCTTGAACATATTGAAGACGGATATTTTCAGATTGGTACTCTCGGAGGAGGAAATCATTTTATAGAAATTCAGGAAGATGAAAACGGTCTTGCTTGTATTATGCTTCATTCGGGAAGCAGACATTTCGGCTATGCTGTATGTCAGCATTTTAATAAAATTGCCCGTAAGCTTAATGACAGATGGTTTTCACAAGTCCCTGAAAGCTATAATCTTCCATTCTTACCTGTATCAAGCAACGAGGGACACGAATACCTTAACTGGATGAAGCTTTCAATGGATTTTGCATATGAAAATCGTGCAGTAATGCTTGAAAAAGTTAAAAATGTATTTATTGAAGTATGTGAAAAGTACCTTGATAAAACTCCACAATTTTCAAATGAAATCAACTGCCATCATAATTATGCATCGCTTGAACATCATTATGATAAAAATGTATGGGTTCACCGTAAAGGTGCTGTAAGAGCAAGAGAAGGAGAACTTACTATAATTCCAGGTGCTATGGGTTCATACAGCTATATAGCTATGGGAAAAGGTAATCCCGAAAGCTTTATTTCATCTTCTCACGGTGCTGGAAGAACTTATTCCCGTACAGGTGCAAAAGAAAAATTCTCCGTTGAGGAAGTTATGGTAGACCTTAAAAACAATAATGTAGTTCTTGGAAAGCATAACAAGAGTGATGTCGCTGAAGAATCAAGATTTGCATATAAAAACATTGATACTGTAATGAATAACCAGTCTGACCTTGTTCAGCCTGTAAAAAAACTCTTTACAGTGGGAGTTGTAAAAGGTTAGTTCTATACGGCATTTACAGCAATTTATGGTTACAGCGGTTCGACTCCGTATATTTATGCCGTGAAAATTATTTAAAGACATTAACAGCAATTTTCTTTTTATATGGGATAAAAAATAAAATGTCTTGAATTTTTAAAATTTACGGAGGACTTTATGGAATTTAAAGAAGTTTCAACCAAAGAAGAAATTTTTAACCTTCCATATTATTTAACCGAAAACGGCAGAAAAAGATATATGGAGATATTTGGACAAGATTGTTATAAAGTATTCGACGAATATGGAAGAACGATTGAAGATTACTGGTATGGTTATTGGTGGAAAAAATTCTATAATGACAGAAAACATAAAGTAACTGTTATTAATCACGATGCTGAAAATGGTGTAACATCAAAATATACCCGTAAAATGGAAGAATGGGAGTACATAAAAAACTACTGGAAAGTCAGAGATTACACCTAAAGGACACTTACAGCAATTTTTATCAACTGTCAATTGATTAAATGTGTCCTGTACATAAGACGCTTACAGCTATTCTTTTATGAATTGTTTGACACCATATTAATGCGTCTTGATTTTATAACTTAAAAAGACATTAACAGCAATATTTAATTATTTTTCCAGATAATAAAATAATGTCTTGAAAGAGGACGCTTACAGCAAATCTTATATATTTATAAAAGATATAAATTTATGCGTCCTGTATTTACGATACTAACAGCAAAATATTTTATTTTGACAACTTTGTCACCGGTTCGACTCCGGTCGGAAAATATTTACCTGCCTTTTTAGAGGCGTGATACAGAAAAAGATATAGCTTAAATGTACAAATATATTTTCCGTAGCTCAGTGGTAGAGCAAGTAAAAAATGTATCGTGTCCGAAAATCCCAAAAGTATATTTTTAGTATAAGGAGAGTGTTTTTATGAGCGATTTTCTTAATTTTCTTAAAAACGAACTCAATCAGACTATTGATGAGTTCAAGAGAATTACAAATACTACAGAAACTGAAAACGGTGCTTATACATATAAGTCAACCCTTTCAAATTGTCTTGACCTTTTCTACAGGTCGGGAGGTTTAAGAAACAGCGTTTCTGAAGATGAGATTGAAACTCTTGCAGAAAATGCATACACAGAAAATCCTGACAAAGCTATGAAAATATTCTTCTATACAAGAGATATACGAGGAGGTCTTGGAGAAAGAAAAGTTTTTCGTACAATTATGAAATATATGGCTGAAAAGCATACTGAATCAGTAAGAAAAAATCTTATCTATTTTTCAGAATACGGAAGATGGGACGACCTTGTAGAATTATACGGAAAACATTCTCTTGATGATGATATAATAAAAATTATAAAAAATCAGCTTGACAAAGATGTTGAAGATATGCAGAATGAAAAGTGTATCTCATTACTTGCAAAATGGCTTCCCTCCGTAAATACTTCATCATATGAAACAAGAAACACTGCTCGTTCAATAGCAAAGGCTCTTGGATATACTGAAAGAAATTACAGAAAAACTCTTTCATCTTTAAGAAGATACATAGACATAGTTGAAAACAGACTTCGTGAAAAGGATTATACATTTGAATATTCAGCACTTCCGTCAAGAGCTATGTTCTGCTATAGAAATGCATTTTTAAGAAATGACAATAAGCGTTATTCTGAATATCTTGAAAATGTTTCAAAAGGAATTGAAAAAATCAATACTTCAACTCTTTATCCATATGACATAGTAAGGTCTGTACTTGAAAAAGAACTTGACGATGAAGAAATAACTTCCCTTGATACTATGTGGAACAGTATGAAGGAAGTTTCGGGAAATGAAAATGCAATTGCCGTTGTTGACGGTTCAGGCTCAATGTATACCGATTTCTGCAGTCCACGTCCTATTGATGTAGCACTTTCACTTGGAATATATCTCGCTGAAAAAAATAAAGGAAAATTTGCTAATCATTTTATAACTTTTTCATCATCACCCCGACTTGTAAAAATAGAAGGAAATAATATAGCTGAAAAAGTAGATTACTGTTCACAGTTCAACGAGGTTGCAAATACAGATATACAGGCAGTTTTCAGACTTATCCTTGAAACAGCAATACATAATAAACTCCCTCAGTCAGAAATTCCACAGACAATTTATATAATTTCAGATATGGAATTTGATTACTGTGCAAGATATGGAAATCAGAGATGTACTAACTTTGAATTTGCCAAAAAGCAGTTTGAAAAATACGGCTATAAGCTTCCAAAGGTAGTTTTCTGGAATGTTGCTTCAAGAAATCAGCAAGTTCCTGTAACTGCTCACGAAAGCAATACTGTTCTTGTAAGCGGTTCATCATCTTCAATATTTGAGATGGTTCAGAAAGATACTGCAAACCCTCTTGAATTTATGAATATGGTGATAGAAAGCGAAAGATATATGCCTATATCAGCATAGCTTAATTCCATAATATACAAAAAGCATATGCAAAACAGCATATGCTTTTTTATTTTCTAAAAAATCTAAAATCACATTTACTTCCACCTGTTCCCAATGTTTCTGTTCTTTCAAATGAAATTCCTGATAAATTTCCATAAGTAGCAAAATCACTTTCACAGAAAATAACTGTAATTTCTTCAACCTTAAATCTTTTCGCATATTTAACATATGGACACATTGTCATATCCATTTGTAAAATGTTTTCATTTGTTTCAAAGTTCTCATAATCAAATCCACATTCTCTGCCAAACATTTTCATTGCCATTTTAGGCAAAACTTTCATAAAGACGGATTTCATACCTGGAAGTTTTAATATGCTGTTTAATACTTTTGCACCTTTTTTACACAAACCCATTATTATAGCATTTGTATTTTTAAAAGCATTTTCACTATCAACTTCTAAAAGTGCCTTATAAAAAGAAGTGGTTGGAAGAATTGTATTTTCTAAATGCATAAATTCTCCCTCAGAAGCATCTTTGCATAATAATAAACATTCTTGATAATGCCTTTGTGCTGACTCAATAATTACATTTGCTTTTTCTTTTCCATATAATTTTGTTAATTCTTTTCTTATATAGCTTAATTTCTTCATTTGAATACCTCAATCAAATTTATTCTTCACTAACGCATATATCTTTTGTTTCAAATCTTATAACTTTTTTCAAATCTTCAAGGGATAATTCAACCTGATAGCCTATTTTTCCTCCACTGAAAATTATTGTTTCAAAATTCAATGCACTTTCATCTATAACAGTTGTGAAAAATTTCTTCATTCCTATTGGTGAACAGCCTCCGTGAACATATCCTGTAAGTCCCAATAATTCCTTTGATTTAAGCATTTCTATACTTTTTTCACCTACTGCCTTGGCTGATTTTTTCAAATCCAGCTCCTTACATACAGGAACTACAAAAACATAATTTTTCTTTGAACCCGAAACTGTAACCAATGTTTTGAAAACCTGTTCGGGATTCTGTTCAAGTGCTTCTGCTACCTCAATGCCACTTACAGCACCTTTTTCAGCATATGAATAGCTGTTATAGTTTATTTTCTTCTGGTCAAGTATCCTCATTACATTTGTTTTTTCCGTTTTTTTCATAATTTGTCACCCCAGTTTTTATTACCTATATTATATCATTCAAATTTAATTTTGTAAATATCATACGCTTGACAAAAACATTGTTTTGTATTACAATAAAAAAAGATATTTATGTCGAATTTTTTCAGATTGAGAGGATTTTTATATATGGAAAAAAAACCGTTTATAACTAAAGAACAGGTTGAAAAAATAGTTGAAACTATTCCTACTCCTTTTCATATCTATGATGAAAAAGGTATAAGAGAAAATGCAAGAAAGCTTATGAAAGCATTTTCGTGGAATAAAGGCTTTAAGGAATATTTTGCAGTAAAGGCTACTCCTAATCCATTCCTTCTTAAAATACTCAAAGAAGAAGGCTGTGGTGTTGACTGTTCATCTCTTACAGAGCTTATGATGAGTGATGTTTGTGGATTCAAAGGCGAAAACAAAGATATTATGTTTTCATCAAATGTTACTCCTGCCGAAGATTTCAAACTCGCATATGACCTTAATGCTATAATAAATCTTGATGATATAACACACATTGATTTTCTTGAAAAGGTTGCAGGTATTCCTGAAACTATCTGCTGTCGTTTTAATCCTGGAGGACTTTTCCAGATTGAAAGTCAGATTATGGATACTCCAGGCGATGCAAAATACGGCTTTACTAAAGAACAGCTTATAGAAGGCTTTAAAATTCTCAAAGAAAAAGGCGTAAAGAATTTTGGTATTCACGCATTCCTTGCAAGTAATACAGTATCAAATGACTATTACCCTGCACTTGCTGAAATCCTCTTTAAAACTGCTGTTGAACTTAAGGAACTTACAGGCATTAATATAACATTTATCAATCTTTCGGGAGGCGTAGGCATTGCTTACAGACCTGAACAGACTCCTAATGATATTATGATTATCGGTGAGGGAGTAAGAAAGGCATTTGAAAAAATTCTCGTTCCAGCTGGTATGGAAAATGTTGCTATATATACAGAACTTGGAAGATTTATGCTTGCTCCTTATGGACATCTTATCGCAAAGGCTGTACACGAAAAGCATATCCACAAGGAATATATCGGACTTGATGCTTGTTGCGTAAATCTTATGCGTCCTGCAATGTATGGTGCTTATCATCATATTACAGTTCTTGGCAAGGAAAACGAACCTTGTGACCATAAATATGATGTTACAGGTGGTCTTTGTGAAAATAATGATAAATTCGCAATAGACAGAATGTTGCCAAAGATTGATATGGGAGATTATGTTGCTATTCACGATTCAGGAGCTCACGGTTTTGCTATGGGTTATAACTACAACGGAAAACTCCGTTCTGCTGAAGTTCTCCTCAAGGAAGACGGTTCATATGAGCTTATAAGACGTGCAGAAACTCCTTCCGATTATTTTGCAACATTTGATTTTACAGATATGTTTGATAAATACACAAAATAGCATAGTTAAATCCTCAGCATATATGTTATGTCTGAGGATTTTTTATAAAAAACACAAGGAGGTAATTTTTTATGAATTACAAAAAATTTATTGCAGGTATACTCTCTGTTTTACTTATTTCATCGACTTTTATATGCGAAAATAATATTTTTTCAGATATGAAAAATATTGCTTATGCTGAAACTTTAGCCGATAACACTTCCAATACAACATCTTCAAAAATAATAAACACTACAGGAGCTGTTGGCGATAACGTTCCCTATCCCTCATACTCAAGATATGGTTATATTATAAATTCATATATGAACGAAAATTCAGATGGAACATTCACAAGAGTTGAATATACAAATTCAGGAATTATTGCTGAAAAATACTCTGCTACTTATGAACTGATTGATTCAAAAAATATTGAATCTGAACTTTCAATATTTGGAGGTTTTTATTCTGGAAATAACTATAATTTTATTGTATTCGGTCAGTCAAATCCTGAATATGATGATAATCACGAAGTTTTAAGAGTTGTAAAATATTCAAAAAACTGGGAACGTATAAACAGTTGTTCAGTTTATGGAGCAAATACTCTTACTCCTTTTGCTGCAGGTTCACTCAGAATGACTGAAATGTCTGGACAGCTTTATATACATACTTGCCATACAATGTATCCTTCTGCAAATGATGGTCTTAATCATCAGGCAAATATGACATATATGATAGATGAAAATACTATGACAGTAAAATCATATCATTATGATGTAAGCAATATCGGGGCAACCGGATATTCAAGCCATTCATTCGACCAGTTTATAACTAATGACGGAACTAATATCTATCGCTGTGATTTAGGTGATGCTTATCCAAGAGCAGTCGCACTTGTAAAATCATCTGCTCAAAGTGTTACAGATGTTGATTATACATATGCTTTGAAAATTCCAGGGACAATAGGTGCAAATTCCACAGGAGTAACCATAGGAGGTCTTGAAGTTTCCTCTGAAAACTGTCTTATCATAGGAAGTACAGTTGATGTAAGCAATTCAGAAACATATTCTGCATCAGGTCAAAGAAACATTTTTCTTTCTGTAACTCCTAAAACCCTTAGTTCTTCAAATGTAAAATATCTTACAGAATACACTGAAAATGATAATGTTTATGTTCTTAATTCAAAAATAACAAAAATCAGTGACTCATTGTTTTTACTGATGTGGCAGGAATATAACCAATCAACAAAAGAATTTGAAACAATTCTTATGACTGTTGACGGAAATGGAAATACTGTTTCAGAAAAAACAGTCTGCGATTATACAATTTCAGATTGTCAGCCTTTTGTTGACTCAAATGAATATGTTGTATGGTATTCGGCAGACAACTCCTCCCCTATTGTTTATAGAATAAATCCATATAATCTTGAAGAATCTGTTACTTTAAAGGGAGATGTAAACAAAGATGGCGAAATAACTTCTCTTGATGCTCTTGAAGTATTGCAAATGGTTACAGGGCTTATTCCCACAAATATTTCATCTGATATTGATAATAGTGGAGATGTAACTTCTTACGACGCTTTGTGTATTTTAAATATTGTCACAGGGATTTAATAATCCTATAATACTTCTGATATATAGAACTCATATCTAACCAAAGAGTTGTATCATTAAAAAAATTTTTTTATTATTGTATACAACAAAAAATACCAGTCAAAAATATTATCGGAGGTGCTTGAGATATGAGCGATAAAAGAAGTACAGGAAAAAAAGTGACAAGTAAAAGTTTCTATACAGCTTTATGCATATGTCTTGCTATGATTGGTTTTGCGTGTTATTTTGCATATGCACAGACTGCTGGAAAGGCTAATGATGAACTTAAATCCATAGAACAGAATAAAATAGCTGAGGAAACTACAGGAAAATATGAAAATGTATGGGGTATGCAGACAAGTATTCCAAAAGATGAAACTCCTGAAATTACATTCAATATGACTACCCCAGCAGAAACTGAAATTACTGAAGCTGAACAAACTGAAGAAGAAACTGTTGCAACTACAAAAAGACCTGCAATGAAAAATACATCTTTTACAGTCCCTGTAAATGGAACTATCCTTTGTGAATTCAGCAACGGTGAACTTGTAAAATCTTCCACAACAGGAGCGTGGCAGACTCATAACGGAGTTGATATTTCAGCAGAAAATGGTACTCAAATTAATTCAATGTATAATGGTACAGTTACTTCTGTAACAAATGACGCATTGTGGGGAGTATGCATTGAAATAGACCACGGGAATGGTATTACAGCAAGATATTGTGGACTTTCAAAAGATACAGATGTAAGCGAGGGAGAAGAAGTAAAAACAGGAAGTGTAATAGGTTATGCAGGACATAGCTGTGAAATTGAATGTGAACAAGAACCTCATATTCATTTTGAAGTAATAAAAAATGGCAGTTATGTTGACCCGATAAAATTAGTAAATGGTACTTTATAAGAAAAAAGGGAAATCATTTTTTGATTTCCCTTTTGCTTATTCTATACAATAAATTCATAGCCTGTTGAAATATAATGAAGATTATCTTTCATAAATTTTTTCAGATATTTATACTGTTCAGTGCCTGTACAATGACAGGTATAATAAATTGTATCAAAATTATTTAAAATTTCAGCTGATTTTTCAAGAGTTTCTTTTCCATCTCCATCAGTGTCAATTTTCATAAAATGGAAACCTCCTATTAAAACATCAGGTTTTGCCCATTCCATTATATTAAGTATTCCCTTATGCGAACAACCACTGATTAGTATTTTTTTATCATTTTCCTTTATAAGCATATACTGTTCGTGTCTGAAATTTTCAGCTGTTAATTTATCATTTTCCATAACATTAAGCCCAAAAGGGTTTATTTTATGGAATAACTGATTTTCATTAAATGAAAAAAGTTCTGTATTTTCATCTATTTTAAAATAATTGTCTGTAAATATAAGCCTTTTATTATCTTTCAATGAAACATCAAGCCCTATGTATTTTTCCGTTCCCGAAAAATGAGGTTCAAAAGCATATCTATTAAGATACACAACAGCTTTTTGATTTTCTTTAAAAAATGTTTCAAGACCTCCTCCGTGGTCATAATGTCCGTGAGAAATTACAGCATAATCAATGTCTGAAATATCAACATTAAGAATATCTGCATTTTTTACAAATACGTCAGTTTGTCCCATATCAAAAAGAATTTTATTATTTTCTGTTTCAATATAAAGGCTAAGACCGTGTTCTGTCAGAAATTTATCATTGCAGGAGGTATTCTCTGCAAGGACTTTTATTTTCATATAAATTCCTCCATAATATTAATTTTAAGAATTTATTTTTTCAGTGAGTTCTTTATAGCAACTTGCATAGTATGGGCTTTCCAGTTCTGTAAGAGTTGCCGTATCGTCATTATTTTCCACAAGTATCTGTTTTCCTATATCAAATCCATATTCAACGCATATAAACTGAAATCTGTCTGAAACACTTTCCATTATTGCATAAATACATTCAAGAGCCTCTGGGTGAACGCCATTTAATATTTCGTCCATTATAAGTATTTTTCTACAGCCCTTTGCATCAATCATACAAATTTCAGCAAGAAAAGATACTATCTGGGCAAGACCTGCACCATTCTGTCTGAATGCTCTTTCAGTACCGTTTGCAGTATAAAGCTTGACAATAAAATGAGGA
>JAZKXQ010000302.1:0-2064 GCA_045611725.1 Oscillospiraceae bacterium | reverse complement strand
AGCAACATTAATGGACGATGAATATCTTATTACAGTGAATAAATGTTCTGATAACTGGTATGTAATATGTTCCATACCAACAAAAATTATTCTTAAAGAAAAAAATGATGTCCAGATTTTTATCACTGCTATAGCTCTTGTAGTATCAATTATAGCTTGTACTATAGCTTCAGTTGTTTCAATAAGAATTACAAATCCTGTAAATAATATGGTCGATGACCTTGATAAACAAGCTCATATTGACAGACTTACAGGAATATACAATAAAGTATTCTTTGAAGAAAAAACTGAAAATATGATAAAAAAATCATCTGAATCAGAGCGTAATGCACTTATACTGATAGATGTTGATAATTTCAAGGGAGTAAATGATACACTGGGTCACGCATATGGAGATAAAGTTCTTGCTGGAATAGGAGGAATCCTGAAGGAAATATTCTCTGAAAATGACTGCTGTGGAAGAATAGGTGGTGACGAATTCAGCGTATTTTTAAATATTCCAAAGTCTGAACAGAAAGATTATTTATCATACATAAATAAAAAGGCAATGGCATTATGTGATGCATTTCATAATAACTATACCGGAGATGATGGAAATTATAAAATTTCTGCAAGTATAGGAATATCAGTATTTCCTGAAAATGGTCAGAGCTTTGCAAAGCTTTACAGATATGCAGATATTGCATTATATGAATCGAAAAAAAGAGGAAAGGATACCTATACAATATATAATGAAAATATAAAGCGTGAGGAGAATGAAATATGAAAAAGGGATTGTTAACAGTTTCTTTTCTCACAGTTCTTATGATTTTTACAGGTTGTGCTGATGAAACAATTGTAAATCAACATAAAGAATATAAGGAAATTTCTTTTTCGTGGTGGGGAAATGATTCAAGACACGAATATACGCTCGAAGCTATAAGAGAATTTGAGGAGCTTAATCCAGATATAAAAGTAAACTGCCATTATTCTGAATGGTCGGGGTATAATTCAAGAATGGATTTGAAAATGGCGTCAAATACCGAATCAGATGTAATGCAGATAAATTATGCGTGGATTCAGGACTATTCACCAGATGGAACAAGATTTTATGATTTAAATCAGCTTAAAGATTATATAGACCTGTCAAACTTTTCTGAAAAGGAACTCAGTTATGGTATGCAGAACGGTATTTTAAATGCTATTCCTATAGCACTTAATACTCAGACTGTATATATAAATAAAGATATTTATGATAAATACAATGCTGAAATCCCGGAAAGCTGGGACGATTTATTCAGAGCTTCCGAACTTATGAATGGTGAAGCATATCCTTTATCGATGGCTGCAAAGGCTGGATTATTCGCAATAGTTTCATATACGGAGGAAAAAACAGGCAAAATTTTTATCGATAATAATGGAGTTCTCAATTTCAATGAAAAAGATATTCAGATTATGCTTGATTTTTATGTTGAACTTGTAGATAAAAAAGTTATGCCACAGGTTGAATATTTTGAAAAATTAAATATTGCTTCGGGTGAATATGCAGGTACACTTGCTTGGTTAAGCGATGCGGCAAATCATTGCCAGAAAGCTATTGATAATGGTTATGACATACAAATAACAGATTATTTATCAAATACAGGAACACTCTATTGGTATACAAAACCTGCAACATTATATGCTATAAGCAATAATACAGAATATCCGGAAGAATCAGCAAGATTACTTGATTTTCTGCTTAACAGCAAGGAAATGGCACTGCTTCAGAAAACTGATAAGGGGATTCCCTTGAGTCGTTCAGCACTTTCATATCTTGAAGAAAATAATATGCTTTTAGGTCTTGAGTATAATGCATTTCTTAAAATGAGTGAAAATTCAGAAAAAATGACTCTTATAAGTCCTTATATGGAAGATGCAGAACTTCTTGAGGAATTTAAAAATAGTTGTAATAATGTATTGTATGAAAAAAATTCTTCAGAAGATGAGGCAAAATTACTCTATAAAAAATTTAAGGAAATACTATCTTAAAACGGAGGTTAAGTATGGAGGGAGTGATTTATATCAAATATTTTGATTGCTGTG
>JAZKXQ010000301.1:0-3719 GCA_045611725.1 Oscillospiraceae bacterium | reverse complement strand
AATTTCTACTATTTTTTCAAATGTGGCTCTCTTTACTCCTGTGATTCTACGAAATTGTTTTTCATCATATTCTTTTATGTTTTCATATTTCATCATACTCTTATTATAACACATTCATTTTATTTTCGCAAGAGGTCTATTGATAATACAATTCAGAATCAACCTGATATTACAATAGATGAGATAATTGAAAAACTGAATCTTAATGTATCAAATGAAACTGTTCGCAGAGCTGTTATAAAAATGGGATATGTTTATAAGAAAAAATCGCTTAACGCTTCAGAGTGCTACCGTCCCTGATGTAATTCAAAAAAGCAGATATGGAATGAAAAAATAAATGAATAGATGTCAATAATCTTGTATTTATTGATGAAAGTGGAGTAAATACGAATAAGGTCAGATTATACGGTCATACAATAGAAGGAAATCGTTTAGTAGATAACACACCTTTGAATACTCCAAAGAATACAACAATTCTTTCATCAATACGTTTAAATGGAGAAACAGCATATACAACATATCAGGGCGGAACAACAAAAGATAAATTTATTGATTATCTCAAAAATATACTTGTGCCAACACTTAATGAAAATGATGTAGTAGTTATGGATAACATGAGAACACATCATACAAAAGATGTTCAGAAAATTTTTGAAGAATTAAAAATGAATGTAATTTTTCTTCCACCATGAGATTGTAAAATTTTTTGTGTAAGTTCTTATACAAAGTATGTAGTTATGAGATTTATAAATCAAATTACACAAATTTATTTACACTCTCTCCACCGATTTTAATCCCATAGAAAAATGTGGTCAAAGATAAAATCCATTCTTAGAAAATTCTGTTCACATACTCTTACAGAACTTTCATAATCAATTAAACAGGCTTTTTCAAAAATTACTGTTTCTGATTGTTATAGGTGGTTTTCATCTTGTATTCATTAGTAATCTTTTGTAGGATTGCTATAAAAATGGAAAATTCATTGGATTTGGTTCAGTTTTCCGAACCCTAACACCTCAAATTTATGCTATAATAGAAACATAAGATAAAAGTTGAAATCAATTTGGAGGGTGCTTATGACGGATATCAAAAAAAGAATCATGAACAAGGGTAAGGAGTTTTATGCACAAGTACTCGAGGAAAAAAATATATCGGATAAGCTCCCTGAATTTCAGAAAATGAGAACAGGAACTGAAATTTTCATCATTCAAAATTATAATCTTATTACCGTTTACAATGATTACTCAATGTATCCTAATAGCTCAGCGAAAAGCTGGAAAGTACAGATTTACAACATAGAAAACGGATATTTCTATGATAAGAGTACTATGTGTGGGGGAAAGTATCCGACAAGAGAAAGGGCAATTATGGAAGTAGAGAGATTCAAAGGTCGTGCTGAAAAACTTATTTTTTATATTTTCCCTGTAGGATTTACATATGATAGGGAGAATTTCATATGGCCTGATGAAGATGAGAAATATGATTATGATAATCCTGTGTATGCAACAGAACATGAACAAATTGAGGAGGCTGAAAAAAGAATTTATTACATTACAGGTAGAACGAATATTAATGTTGCTAATTTAAAAAAACGAATCAAGGATGATATGGAATCACAAAAAGCACTTGAAAGCTTTTACAAAACACAGAAGCATAAACCTAAGTGTGCCTATCCGTTCTGGATTATCGATGATGGGTGGAATAAATCTATTCTTTATGTTGGTGTGAATAAAGCAGAATGGTATTCGGAGCGTGGTGAGATTAATTACGAATCCAGAACAGGATATATTTCGGCATATGTTTACAATACGGTTTATCCGAAACTCGGTGAATATGGTGATATTGGATATGAATATCACAACAGAAATATATCGAGAATAGCATAGCAAAAAACAGAAAGGAAACTCTATGAGTGAAAATAAGAAAATTGGTATTGCTGATAATGATAAAAAACGAAATACTGTTATCATCGAACGATGCTTGAAGCTGATTGAATACTTCAGGCATAATACGGACTCTGAACATACAATTACACAAATCGAGATGCGTGAGAAGGAAATCGGCGAGTATATGGGCAATAAGACTTCTTTTAATAAGATGGTGAAGAATATAGCAATTGCTTTAAATTTTGAAGATGGCTTTTTAAAGCCATCTTCTAAGAGAAAACTGCTGTTCCGTGATTTTTCTATGATGTATGACGATTATGAAGAACTTGCTGATATTGGTACTGTCCCTATAAAAGATATTTACTACAATCACGAATTTACACAATCAGAGGTAAAGAATATCATTATAGCTTTGCGAACATCAGGATTTATTGATATGAAAAATGCAGAAAAACTAATTGATAAAGTCAAAGCAGAACTTGTATCAAAATATTTCTGCGATAGCTTTACAAATATATATAATAAAGAGAATACTGCATCTAAGGAACTGATTGATAATCTCTCTACAATCAGCGATGCAATAACTAATAAGTACCAATTGATTTTCAGTATGAATTATTACAACGATAAAAAACAGTTGGTTACCTATGGCAAAAAACTTACAATCAGTCCCGATTTTATAATTCTTGATAATGGCAAGTATTATGCTGTAGGTTGCTTTGAAAATAAAAATGATGAAAGAAAAAATCTTGCAATTATCAGAATTGACTTGATGTCTGATATCTGCATTCTGGAACCCAAAGCTACTTCAAGGTATAATATACCGTCACTCCGTCAAATACCTGAAGATAAATTCAGAAGCTGTCATCTGAATATGTCCTATGATGACTATTTATTTGTGGAGATGAAAATAAAGAAAACTCCAAAAACAAATAACGAAGTCAATTACACATTCATTCACGACAGCTTCGGGGATAATTATACTGTTTTAAAAAAAGAAGACGATGGCGATATTGTCAGAGTACAATGCAGTAAATATGGTATTGTAAATTGGGCTGTGCAATATGGGGATTTAGTTGAAATTTTATCCCCTGTAAAAGTTATTGAGGAAATTAAAAAGAAGATTGAAACGCTGAAAGGCAAGTATTTTAAGGAGGAAGAATAACATGACACTGAATGAATTTTTAAACCTGGAGAAGCCAGAGGAGTACGATTTTACTGAATGTACAGCAACCGATGCTTATAAACAGTTAAATGATTTAGATAGATTTTTTGCTTATATGGTTTCAAGAAGTGGCTGGGTCAAAAATAAAGTGATTATTTATCATAATGGATATGGTAAATATAATGAATATAAAGCTGAAAATATATTTAAAGGCTTGGTTGACCCTGATTCAAAATGTCATTTGCTTCAAATGATTTACATTATTTTATGGGATGAAAATTATCTTATTCATTGTAAGGGTGACCATAAGTTAATCTGTGGAGAAACAATGAATTCTATCAATTCAACTCTTGATAACTTTGTTAAATGTAGTAAAGAAGATGAAAAACAAAAATTTAAAGAAGTGAATAAAAGAAGTTCTCAGGATATGTCAATAAAATATATTACCAATAGATATTATGATGAAGATACAAGTTTGAAAGAACTGCTTGAAAGCAATGAAAATGTTGTTAAATTTGTTAATATCTACCATACAATCGGCAACTTTATTCCATTTCCTGTTGGCTGCAATTCACCAAGAGGAAAATGTGCAAAAATAAAGGATTACTGGGATTTAACCCTTGTATGCATTTATAACCATTATACAGAAAATAAAGAAAAAATAAAAA
>JAZKXQ010000300.1:0-3215 GCA_045611725.1 Oscillospiraceae bacterium | reverse complement strand
TTCTTCTAATATCTTTGCCGGTAAGAAATGTTCATCAGGCTTTGATGCACAAAGTGTTCTTCCTTTCATTCCCCACCAGAACAACTCCCATACTGATACGTCAAATGTATATGGTGTTTTCTGAAGTATTACGTCATTTTCCTCTAACGGATAGAACTCATCCATCCACAGTATTCTGTTTACTGCTGACTTATGACTTATCTTTGCTCCCTTCGGATTTCCTGTACTTCCTGATGTATATATTACATATGCTGTATCTTCAGGTGTTGCAAGTATTGGAGTTGAGTTGATTGTTTCTTTTTCTTTAAAAACCTCTGTTGCATCTATACATTCTGTTTTTCCTGCAAGATGACAGAATTTATCCTGAGTTACTACTGCTTTTGCATTTGAGTTTTCAAGTATGTAGTCTATTCTTTCCTGTGGATAATTAGGGTCAATCGGCAAGTATGCATTACCACCTCGGATAATACCATACACTGCTCCATACATCTCAAAGCTTCTCTCACATATTACTCCTATTACTGATTTTTCACCTTTTGTGATTGCTCTTATCTTGTTGTCTATTCTTTCTGCATATGACTTGAACTCCTTAAATGTGAGTTCTTTGTTATCTGCTTTAAGGCATACTTCTTCCTTGTTTTCTTCACTTGCTTTCTCAAACATAGAATAGATTGTTGAATTTGCCGGTACTTCATATGTATATGCTGTATCATTGAAGTCTTTAAGAATTATATTTCTTTCCTCTTCTGCTAATACATCAATATCTTTAATCTGTTTGTTTTCATCAAGACATTGTGTAAGAATACTGCTGTATGCTTCTATGAACTTGTCTATTGTTTCTTCTTTGTATAAGTCTGTACAATATTCTGCCACAAGTACAGTATCTTCTTTTCTCGGAAGAACATAAAATCCCAATTCACTCTTTACTGATGTTGTTGTCAATGGAAGTAGTTCAACCTTTTTATCCCCTATTGCAATATCTGTCATTTCCTCACTCTGATATGCGAACATTACATCATAAAGTGGATTTCTGTTTCCTGTTGGGATATTCATTTTCTTTACCAGTTCACCATACGGATATTTCTGATGACTGATTGCTTCTATTGAGTTCTCTTTTACCTCATTTGCAAATTCTCTGAATGTTTTTGTGCCTTTCGGTTCATTTCTCAATGCAACTGTATTTACAAACATACCGACTGTATTAAGGAACTTACTGTTTCGTCCGCTTACAGGCATTCCTATACATACATCTTCATTGTTTGAATATTTTGAAAGAAGTATATTAAAGCCTGCCATGTAATATGCATAAGGCGTTATACCCAACTGTTTACACTTGTTGAGTATATTTCTTTCTAATTCTTTTTCTATTCTTACGAATTTATTCGTTCCTTTAAAACTCTGTGCTTCAGGTCTTTCATAATCTGTCGGTAATTCAAGTGTTTCCTGTTCTTCACTAAAGATATTTAACCAATACTTTTCATCATCTTCTGTATATGTATCTGTTACTGCAAATTCACCATACTGTACTGTTTCTCCGAGTTCTCTGCCCATATACAGTTCATTAATCTCTTTAAAGAATACAGGCATACTTTCACCATCAACAATAATATGGTGTATATCTATTACAACTGTATCTTCATAATATCCCACTCTAAGCAATGGTGCTTTTTCAAGGTCATACGGTCTGATAAACTTTGTCAGATTTTCACTCTCAAGTTTTTGTACTTTTATCCTTGCTTTTTCATTGATTATCTGTACAATCTGTCCTTCTCTGTTTTCAAAGCTTGTTCTTAAGCTCTCATGTCTTTCAATATCTTTATTAATTGCTTCTTCAAGCTTATCTTTATTTATATTTTTACCTTTGAACACATAGCTTACATTGTAATGTGTTGATTCAGGATTCACCATCTGTGCTGTATATACACGCATTTGTGCTCCTGTTGCAGGAATTACACTACCGTACTCTACTCTTTCTTCTTTTTCTGTCTTTTCTTTAAGCTCTTTTGCTAAAGATTGAATATCTTTTGCCTCAAAGATTGTCTTGATGTTTACTGTATAGCCTTTCGCTTCAAGCTTGCTCACAAGTTCAATTGATTTAAGTGAATCTCCACCTATATCAAAGAAATTTTCAAGCAATCCGACTTTTTCCATTCCAAGAACGTCAGCTATGCTCTCTGTCAATATTTTTTCTTTTTCTGTTTCTGGTGCTACATATTCTGTTTCTGTATTTACGCTGCTTAAATCAATTTCCGGTAATGCATTTCTGTTTGCCTTGCCACTTGATGTCATTGGCATTTCAGGAAGATGTACAAATATATGCGGTACCATATACTTTGGTAATTTTGTATTGAGTATTGCTCTGAATTCTTTTCCTTCTTTCTCTTCTCCTGTATAGAAGGCACAGAGAAGCTGTCTGTCCTCCTTATCCTTACGGACAACGACTACAGCTCTTTCTATTCCCTCTGTTGCCTGCAATACACTTTCTATTTCTCCAAGCTCTATTCTAAGTCCTCTTATTTTTACCTGAAAATCCTTTCTACCTATATATACAAGATTTCCGTCTTCTCTCCAGTATGCATGGTCTCCTGTTCTGTATATCTTTCCTTCCCCAAACGGATTATCTTTGAACTTTTCTTCTGTAAGTTCAGGTCTGTTAAGATAGCCTCTTGATACAGAATCACCTGCTATACAAAGTTCTCCCATCATTCCCATCGGTACTGGTTTAAGATACTTATCCAAAATATATACTTGTGTATTTGCTATTGGTTTGCCTACTGTTACTTCGTCAACAAATGTATCTGTATCTGCAAACATTGACCAGATTGGTACTTCTGTTACACCATAAATATTGTAAATCTTTGCATCCGTCAATGTCTTAAGTTCATTAAGATATGACCATTCCATTGCTTCGCCACCAAGAAGAATTGCCTTTAAGTTTTTAAGGAAATCTCTCTGTGATGGTTCTGCTGTAAGCACTTTAAGCTTTGTTGGTGTTGTCTGTAAAAATTCACCCTTTTCTCTTGTTAAAAGTCTGTTAAGAGCATACTGATTTCTGCATTCCTGTTCATTTGCAAGCACAACTCTAAGACCGTTAACAAGTGTTGCTTCGGTTTCTGTTAGAAATATATCAAAACTACACGTTGATATTGTTACTATTGCTTCAACGTCTTTTTTTATTTTCTTTCCGGATATATTATGGTCTAGCTTTGATTTGT
>JAZKXQ010000299.1:0-3415 GCA_045611725.1 Oscillospiraceae bacterium | reverse complement strand
CTTCAGACACTTGAAAAATTGTACAATATGTTGTATTATATAATAGATTGATTTAAAATTAAAAGGAGTTTATAAAGATAATATGAAACTTATATCTATAATTGTTCCTTGCTATAATGAACAGGAGGTTTTACCTCTCTTTTATGATAAGATAAATGAAATTATGGCAGAGATGAAACAAAAATATGATTATCTTTCTTTTGAACTGATATTCATAAATGATGGTTCAAAGGATAAGACATTGCCTATGCTCAGAGAACTGGCTAAAAAGGATAAAATAGTCAGATACATTTCATTCTCAAGAAATTTCGGGAAAGAATCGGGTATGTATGCAGGGCTTGAAGCGTCAAAGGGTGATTATGTAGTTGTAATGGACGCTGACCTTCAGCACCCACCTGAATTTATTCCTAAAATGTATGAATATGTATTGAGTGGCGAATATGATTGTGCTACTACAAGACGAACAAGCCGTGATGGTGAATCAAAAATCCGTTCTTGGTTTGCAAGACAATTCTATAAGATTATGAATAAAATTTCCCAGACTGAAATAGTTGACGGAGCTCAGGATTTCAGATTTATGACAAGGCAGATGGTTGATTCAATTCTTTCAATGACGGAATACAATCGCTTTTCAAAGGGTATATTCAGCTGGGTTGGTTTCAGAGTTAAATATATTGAATATCAGAATGTTGAACGTGCTGCAGGTACTACTGCGTGGTCTTTCTGGAAACTTTTCCTTTATTCTCTTGAAGGTATTATGGCATTCTCAACAGCACCTCTTGCAATAGCTTCATTCCTTGGAATTATTTCCTGTCTGATTGCTTTTATTATGATTATTGCAACAATTGTAAAGACTTTTGTTTTCGGTGAACACGTTGACGGTTATCCATCGATTATGTGTGCTATATTTATGTTCAGTGGTCTTCAGCTTTTCTGTACAGGTATACTTGGTCAGTATCTTTCAAAAACATATCTTGAAACTAAAAAGCGTCCTATTTACATTATAGGAGAAACTGAAAAGGATATAAAACGTCAGGAGAATGATGTTGAATAAGCGTCTTAAAATAACTATTCCTGTATTTCTTGCACTACTTTGCATAATATGTCTTTGCGTTACAGGATTGTTTTCTGATTATCCTGATAATACAGGACAGAATAATGCTCAGAGTAATCCTTCAGATATTTCTGATGAATATAAAATTTTTCAGAATCAGAATGGTCTTTTTGGAATTAATGATGCAACTGGAAATGAAATTATTTCTCCTCAATGGAACAGCATTACTCGCGTTTCTGATGAATGTTTTATAATCAGTAAAAAAATAAATGGTTCTGAACTTTTCGGAATGATTGACAGTGATGAAAATGTAATTTCAGCAATAGCATATGAAAGTCTTTTTTATGATGAAAAAAACAATCTCATTATAGGAAAGCCACAGGGTAGTAATAGTTGTATGCTTATAAAAAAAGATGGTTCTTTATACACTGATACTGCGTGGGATTCATATGAGATTTCAGAAAATAATATAATATTATCAAAGAACAGAAGTAAGTATTATGCTTTGTTTTCAGACAATGAAATAATTTTTACTTCTTTTAAGCTTTTGCGTTCTTGTGCAGGAATTTCATTTTCATTTTCGGGAGATTTTTCTAAATACGATGGGAAAATTTCATATAAAACAGTTGAACATATGGCAGATACAGCATCATCATATATTCACGCAGTAGCTATGAATGACCATTTTGCCATAAGAAATACTACTTCAGCAGAATATTATTCCAATATAATTCCTCCTGAATATCTTGGAATGAATATAAAAAATATTTCAGATGCAGTAATATCAATAAATAACTCGGAAATTCCTGTTTCATATACTGTAAGTATGAAGATAGATTATGAAAAACCATATGAAGTTACAGAAACAACAGCTACTCAATATTCCTATCAGTATTCCCAGACATCTGAACCAGTTTCTCAGATTGTTGAAGACAAAGAAATTAATACTGCTGATTTTGTAATAACTATGGAAAAAGATAAAAGTGGATTTATGATTGTAAAATCAGTTTACTACATAGGCTGATTTGTGAAAGGATTTTTATGACTAAAAAAGAAGAATTTATTGAAATATACAATACGCATATTTCAACGAGAAAAGGAGCAGAAAAACTGCTTAAATATATAGAATCAACTGACTTTTTTACTGCTCCAAGCAGTACAAGATTTCACGGTTCATATGAAGGTGGTCTTGTTGAACATAGTGTTAATGTTTATCATTGCCTTAAAGATTTTTTAAGCCGTGAAAGAGTAAAAACATTGTATAATATGAATTATAGTGATGAAAGTATTGCTATTGTATCGCTTTTGCACGACCTCTGCAAGACAAATTTCTATACAATTGATTATAGAAATTCCAAAATAGATGGTCAGTGGCAGAAAGTTCCTTATTATGCTATAAATGATACTTTTCCTTATGGTCACGGTGAAAAATCAGTTTTTCTTATTTCAAGATTTATGTATATAGAGCCTTTTGAGGCTATGGCTATACGATACCATATGGGATTTTCAGGTATCGAAGATAAAAACACAATAGGTCGTGTTTTTGAGAATTTCCCTCTTGCATTCGCTCTGAATGTTGCAGATATGGAAGCTTCATATTATCTTGAGGGAACTGAACCAAAAGCATAGAACATATATTTTTAATTACACGGAGGTTAATTTTTATGAGTTTATGGTATGAAAATGCTGTGTTTTACAGTATATACCCAATCGGTTTCTGCGGTGCAGAAAAATTTAATGACAATGGTGAAGTAAGGTACAGGCTTGACAAAATTGTTGAATGGATTCCTCATCTTAAAAAGATGAATGTTGATGCTGTTTATCTTGGTCCTGTTTTTGAATCTGTTGAACACGGCTACGATACAATTGATTATATGACTATTGACAGACGTCTTGGAGATAACGCTTCTTTCAAGAAAATTTGTGAAGAACTCCATAAAAACGGTATAAGAATAGTTGTTGATGGTGTTTTCAATCACGTTGGAAGAAACTTCTGGGCATTCAAGGATATTCAGGAAAAGGGCAGAGAATCAAAATACTGCTCGTGGTTTCAGAATCTTAATTTTGATGGAAAAAGTCCTTGTGGAGATGATTTCTGGTATGAGGGCTGGAATGGTCACTATAACCTTGTAAAGCTTAATATGAGAAATCAGGAAACTGCTGACCATATTATAAATGCCGTTGAAATGTGGATTGATGAATTTGATATAGACGGTATACGTCTTGACGCTGCTGATTGCATAGACTTTGATTTTTTCAAGCGTTTAAGATATTTCTGCAAGAGCAAAAAATCTGATTTCTGGCTTATGGGTGAAATTATCCACGGTGACTATAACAGATGGGCAAACCCTGAAATGCTTG
>JAZKXQ010000298.1:0-3000 GCA_045611725.1 Oscillospiraceae bacterium | reverse complement strand
ATCCACATATTTTTGTATAAATGGAATTGTAGAATTTTTTATTTCTAACTGCAGGCGTTGTTTATAAAATCCGTATTCACTTAGTTTTGATTGTAAATCCTCCTGGGTGAATACGTCCATACTTTTTATTATCTCAATTATCTTTCCTTGCCTTTTTTCTTTCATAGTGCTGATAACCTCCGATATTATTTTTTTATGGAATTTACCAGTTTTTTATCCAGAGAATTAAAAAATGTATTTTCATTCATATCAATAAGTTTCATTCTGTATTCAGATGTTTTTATAATAACGGATTGTTTTCCCTCAAGCATAAAGGGAGAATTTCCGTCAACAGATATATAAACATTTTCAGTATTCAAAGAGTCATATTCAAGCCTTAAAATTCTGTTTGCAGAAAAAAGAACTGTTCTTGCAGAAAGAGAATGAGGACATATAAGGTTCATTTCAATACATTCAAGCTCTGGCTCAATAACAGGACCTCCTGCCGATAATGCGTAAGCCGTAGAGCCTGTAGGGGTACTGAATATAACTCCGTCAGCACGATAACTGCCTATTACAAAAGAATCTGCATAAATATCAAAACCGAATATCTTTGAAAATGTTCTTCCTACAATAATATCATTAAGAGCAGTTGATGAAAATACTGTTTCACCATTTTCATTTTTAACAGATACTTCAAGCATCATTCTTTCTTTTATGCTGTAATTTCTTTTAAGTATATCCTTTAATCTGAAAAGCTGATTTGTTTCAACAGATGCCATAAATCCGAGAGTTCCTGTATTTATCCCCAGCATTTCAGCCTTACAACCTTTTATATATCTTGCACATCTGAGAATTGTTCCGTCACCGCCTATCGCAATGACTATATCCATATCACACGCAATTTCTCTGAAATTACTGAATTTAACCCACGACTTATCTTTAAATTCATTCTCAAAACTTTTATCAATATATATTTCCACATCATCTTTCAGAATTTCACATACTGCCTTTGTGCAGTATACTGCATCTTTTTTCTGAAGATTAGGAAAAACTGCAATTTTTAACATAATCAACTCCCCGAAACTTCTTTATCCTAATGCTTCTGTTACTATACTTTTTATATCAAATGTAATGCTCTTGCCTTCGGTCTTTTCAAGATACAGAAGATATTCTGTATTTCCACTGCCTCCCTTTATTGGTGAAGAACATAATCCCAGAACTGAAAAACCGATATTTATACTGAAATTTATAATCTTATCAATTACCTGAATGTGAACTTTTGGAGATTTTACAATCCCCTTTTTACCTATGTTACTTTTTCCTGCCTCAAACTGAGGTTTTATAAGTACTACTACTTTTCCGTTTTCAGATAACAACCTATATATATGAGGAAGTACAAGCTCAAGTGATATGAATGAAACATCTGCACAGGCAAATTCTGGCTGTGCATCAAGCATTTCAGAATATACATTCCTTATATCAGTCTTTTCCATATTAATAACTCTTGAATCCTGCACAAGCCTTTCAATAAGCTGACCGTGCCCCACTTCCACAGCATATACTTTTTCAGCACCGTTTATAAGCATACAATCGGTAAAACCACCTGTTGATGCACCTATATCAATACATACTTTACCCGAAAGATTAATTCCGAATGTTTCAACAGCCTTTTCAAGCTTAAGACCTCCACGCCCTGCATACTTCAAGGCCTCTCCTGTAAATTCAAGAACATCTTTTTCAGATACTTCATATGACGGTTTAGTGCAGATTTTTCCATTAATCTGCACTTCACCAGCCTTTATTTTCTCTTTAGCCCTCTCTCTGCTCGGTAATATTCCCCTTGCAGTAAGTTCATAATCAAGACGCATTTACAATAATCACCTACAATGTTTTTTAACCGTTTCAATCATTGATTCACTGTCAAGCCCAGATTTCACAAGCAAAGCCTTTACAGATGCAGCCTTTATAAATCCCTCTGTACATACGGAAATATATTCACCCCTATAACCTTTTGATGAAAGTACTGCTGACATATGTTCTGCAAGTCCTCCGCATCTTTCTCCTTCCTCAAAGAAGAATATATGCTTATAATTCATCATCTTTGAAATAATTTCATCTTCAACAGGAAATATTTTTGTAAGTTTCAAGGCTGTACAAGGTATTCCGTTTTCATTCAAAAATGAACAGGCTTTATCCATATTATCATATATTCTTCCATATGTCACCATAAGAATATTATTATCGGAATTTTTATATAAAAATCTGTAATCGCTTGTAATATCTGATTTATCAAAGGCTGTATTGTCACTTCCCCTCGGATAGCGTACGCATACAAGACCATCATTTTTATAAATTGCTTTTTCAAGACAGACTTCAAGTTCTTCATAGCAAGACGGAGAATATATAACAGTATTCGGAACAGTAAGAAGCATTGGAACATCAAATACTCCCTGATGAGTTTCTCCGTCCTCCCCTACTATTCCTGCTCTGTCGATGCCAATAACCATATGAACCCCACTTATAGCCACATCGTGAATCAGCTGGTCATAGGCTCTCTGTAAAAATGATGAATATACTGCGAATACAGGGATACTTCCCATTTTAGCCATTCCTGCACAGAAAGTTACTGCGTGTTGCTCAGCTATTCCCACATCAAAAAATCTGTCAGGAAATTCATACGCAAAATATTGCAGACCTGTACCGTATTTCATAGCGGCAGTAACTGCACATATTTTTTTATCATCTTTAGCAAATTCAAGAAGTTTCTTGCCGAATACAGCTGAATATGAATTGTCTGTGGAAACCTCTGGATTTCCCGTAGTTACTTCAAACGGAGGTACTCCGTGATATTCCCCTGGTTTTTTCTCGGCAGGTGCATATCCTTTTCCTTTTGTAGTATTTATATGAACAAATACAGGCTTTTTATAGCTTTTTGCTATCTGTAAAACTTCCTCAAGGTCGCTTATACTATGTCCGTCAATTGGCCCAAGATATATAAATCCCAAATCCTCGAACATT
>JAZKXQ010000297.1:0-7290 GCA_045611725.1 Oscillospiraceae bacterium | reverse complement strand
CCTTGGGAGTATCATACCAAACAAGAGTAGCTTTTTTTTAAGCAAAATTGGATACTATGAAAAAGGAATGAAACATAAAAATTATAAATATTACAACTTATTAAAGATTTGTTATAATTTTTTATAAGTTTTCAGTAACGGCTTGTTAATATGGACGATTTTGAAAGATATTTAAATAAACAGCTTGAAAGACCTGAATTTAAAAAAAGAATGGGACGCACTGGAACAGGAATACACAATCATTCAAGCAGTCATTGACGCACGAAAATCACAGAATATAACCCAGAAACAACTTGCAGAATGTACAGGAATACATCAAGCAGATATAAGCAGGATTGAAAGAGGAATTGCTAACCCTTCACTTAATACCCTTAGAAGATTAGCAGACGGCTTGAATATGGATTTACAACTTAAATTTATACCCAGAGCCTAAAACAAATACAGCCTTTTGATAATTCAGAGGGCTGTTTTTTAACAGATTTTCATTGACATATCAGTAATGTTATGATATAATATATGTACGTTAAAACGTACGTATAAAAAGGAGTGATTTTTATGATTAATACCAATGTTACAAATTTTCGTAATGATATTTACAATGTTTTAAAAAATACAATCCTGTTTAATGAACCTGTAAATATAAGCACTAAAGATGGTAATGCAATACTGATTAGTGAAAGTGAATACAGAGGGTTAATTGAAACACTATATTTAACTTCACAGCCGGAGATGGAAAAAAAGCTTACAGATGGACTTAATACTTCAATTGATGAATGTATTCCAGAAAATGAGGTTGAATGGTAATGTATAAGATATTTTATACTAAAACAGCCTTGAAAGATATACCAAAGTTAAAAACAGTACATCTTGATGAAACAGCAAAAGCATTAATTGAAGTTATCAAAGAAAATCCGTATCAAATACCACCTAGTTATGAAAAATTAGTAGGAAACTTAAAGGGATTGTATTCAAGGAGAATAAATTCAAAGCATAGATTGGTCTATGAAGTGTTTGAAGATGAAAAGATAATAAAAATTGTAAGTCTTTGGTCACATTATGAAAGATAGTGTAAATCAGCCTTTTGATAATTCAGAGGGCTGTTTTCATTTCTATTATTGCAGATTATTATTGCAGATATTGTTGAAATTAAACAAAAAATCGTATTTTTCAACGTGTTATTAACAGTTTGTTAACATATAAAGTGTTGTTTTATGATATAATTGCTTCTATAGAGACGTTTAAACTTGTATTTTTTTGTTTCTACTATTGTAGATGATGTTATGCTATTGCATATTATGGTAAATTGAAAGAGGGCTTTCAACAGTTAAATAAAAGTTATAAAATAATTATAAAAGGGGGGAACCGTTACTGAAATAATTGACTCAATATAATTTTTATGTTAGAATAGAGAAGAATTAATATTAGATATATTAGTTGAAACAATGCACAGTATAGCGAAAACCAAGCGATGATTACAGGTGCAAATATTAAGAAAGGAGAATGAGTAACAGTTAGCCATCACTGTTATGAAAGGGCAGAACAGCCCTCTGGTTACGGCGTAGCCATTCGCCGTCTGAATGGTAACCACTCCATTTATGTCAAGCGGAAAGGACTGTAGTTCAGAACAATATACAGTATCAACTTCTCTGAATTGTATATATGTACCGATACGTTAGTCGGGAATTTAAGCCTTGGAAGTATCATACCAAACAAGAGTAGCTTTTTTAAAAGCAAAATTGGATACTGTGAAAAAGGAATGAAACATAAAAATTATAAATATTACAACTTATTAAAGAGTTGTTATAATTTTTTATAAGTTTTCAGTAACGGGAAGTAAATGTCAAACAGATTGTTTCAGGGTCTTATTCATCAGATGCGTGATACTATTGAGGCAACAATAGGTGTAGTAGATGAAAATGCCACAATTATTGCTTGTAGTGACCTTACAAAAATTGGTACTGTGAATGAGTTTATATCGCTTGATTTGAATGATTCACAGGAAGTATTTATCCGTGATGGATACACATATAAAACGTTCGGTATGCATATTAAACCAGATTATGCTGTGTTTGTAGAGGGCGTTGACGAAAATGCAGAAAAATATGCAAATATAATGGCTATTGCCCTTGCAAATATAAAACAATATTATGATGAAAAATATGACAGGAATAATTTTATCAAAAATGTTGTTCTTGACAATGTTCTCCCTGGAGATATAGTTATCAAGGCAAGAGAACTCCATTTTAATCCCGATATAAGCAGAGTGGTTCTCCTTATAAGAATTGTTTCTGCAAACGATATTTCTGCATATGATGTTATACAGAATCTTTTCCCTGACAAGAGTAAAGACTTTGTTTTCAATATAACAGAAACTGATATTGTTCTTGTAAAGGAAATAAAAACTACCGTAGATTCAAAAGATTTGGAAAAACTTGCACGTTCTATTGCCGATACATTAAGCAGTGAATTCTATACAAGAGTAAATGTTGGTATCGGTACTGCCGTTGTGGGAGTAAAGGAACTTGCACGTTCATTCAAGGAAGCTCAGACTGCTCTTGAAGTAGGTAAGGTTTTCGATACTGACAAGGTTATTGTAAGTTATGATAATCTCGGTATAGCAAGACTTATATATCATCTTCCTACAACTCTTTGTGAAACATTCCTTCACGAAGTTTTCAAAAGAGGAAGTATTGAATCGCTTGACCACGAAACTCTTTTCACTATTCAAAGATTTTTTGAAAATAATCTCAACGTGTCGGAAACATCAAGAAAACTTTTCGTTCACAGAAATACTCTTGTTTACAGACTTGAGAAAATCAAAAAGCTTACAGGTCTTGATTTGAGAGAATTTGACCACGCAATAATATTTAAAATTGCTCTTATGGTTAAGAAATATCTTTCAGCAAATCCTGTTAAATTCTGATAAAAAAATAAGCCTTATTATACCTGACACTATTTATAATTATGTGTCAGGTATATTGATGTACAGAAAAAATTTTTTTCGTAAAGAAAGTGGTTGTTTATGGTAAAGCTTGAGAATGTATGTGTTTCATATCAGAAAGATTATGAAGTTTTAAGCAATGTAAACCTTACTATTGAAGATGGAGATTTCGCCTTTGTAGTAGGTTCATCGGGTGCAGGAAAAAGTACCCTTATAAAACTTTTGCTTAAAGAAGTTGACGCTACAAGTGGAAAAATTATAGTAAACGGCTTTGATGTAACAAAAATGAAAAAAAGAAAAATACCATACCTAAGACGTACTATCGGAGTTGTTTTTCAGGATTTCAGACTTATTCCCGATATGAATGTATATGACAACATAGCCTTTGTACTTCGTGTAATAAATACACCTGCGAAAAAAATAAAAGAAAGAGTTTCATATGTAGTATCGCTTCTTGGACTTACTGAAAAAGTTAAATCACTTCCCGATGAACTTTCGGGAGGCGAACAGCAGAGAGTTGCTCTTGCGAGGGCTTTGGTGAATGACCCGGAGCTTATTATTGCCGATGAACCTACGGGAAATATTGACCCTGAACGTTCATATGAAATAGTAGGACTTCTTAAAGAAATAAATAAATGTGGAACTACCGTTCTTATGGTTACTCACGAGCACGAACTTGTAAAGCATTTCGGAGGCAGAATTATAAATATTGACGAGGGTTCAATTGCCTTTGACAGCGTTATCGGAGGTTTCAGCGATGATGAATAGTATCGGCTATCTTATAAAACAGGGATTTTCAAGCATATGGAAAAACAGACTTATGAGCTTTGCCTCAATCTGCGTCCTTATGGTTTCTCTGCTCTTTATAGGTCTTTCAATACTTACAGGAATGAATGTAAACAGAATTGTAAAGGATATTGAAAAAACAAACGAAATCCTTATATACCTTGACAATGATATAACAGATGAGGAAATCGGAATTATAGAACAGAAACTTATGATGCTTGACAACATAAGCAGTATAAATTTTTATTCAAAAGAACAGGCATTCGCTGACCTTAAATCAAGTATGACGGGAAATGAAGACCTCTTTGAACTTATCGGCGAGGAAAGTCCTCTGCCCGATAGTTACAGAATAAAGGTATATGATACCTCGCTTATAAACGATACTGTTGAAACTATCTCTCTTTTCGATAACGTAGGGACTATACAGGCTCCATATGACTTTGCTGATATTCTCAACCGTATCAAAAAGCTTGTTTCAATCCTTTCAGTAACCATACTTTCAGTTATGACAATAGTTTCAATGATTATTATTTCCAATGCCACAAAGGCAAGTGCTTTTTCAAGAAGGCGTGAAATAAATATTATGAAATATGTAGGTGCTACAAATACTTTCATATGCATACCATTTTTTATAGAAGGTATGATAACAGGCGTTATTGCAGGTTGTATGGCTTTTTTTGTGACAATGTTCGGATATAATTCCCTTATTGACATTATGATGGATGACCTTGAAATATGGATTATCATTGGCTCTGGTGGTCTTATACCATTTGCCGATGTTTCATTGAAAATGGCTCTTGCATATATCGGAATAGGTGCTGTTATAGGCAGTTTCGGTTGTGTATTGAGTACTAAAAAATATCTTGATGTCTGATTGGAGAACTTATGAAAAAATATAAAATTCTTTCAGTATTTCTTAGTGCATTACTTTTGGTTTCATCTTTTACAGTTGATATAAATGCCTCAAGGCGGACGGAATATTCTTCCGTTTTATCATCTGATGAGGAAAGTATTGCTGACGCTATCGACAATCTTGAGGACGAAAAAAATAATAATTCAGATAAAATTGCAGAACTTGAAAAGGAAATTTCAGAGGCTGAAAAACTTCTTGAACAGTCAGAAGATGATGAAAATGCAAAAATAGCCTATCAGAATGCAGTTCAGGAAAAAATGAATCTTCAACAGGAAAACATACTTTATGTTGAAAAACAGATTTCAGCCCTTGAAACTGATATTGCTGAACATAAAAACAATATAGAAATTCTTGAAACTGAAATATCTGAAAAACAGATTGAAATTGATAAGGGTATAGAGGATTTCAAGGCTCGTTTAAATGCTATGTATATATCGGGAAATGCAAGTTATGCCTCAATTATTACAGGTTCAAAGAGTTTTTATGACCTGCTTTCAAGAATGGAACTTATAAAGCGTATTTCAGAACACGATAACAAGGTTATAAATAATCTTAAAGAACAACTTGCAGATTTTAATGAGGCTAAAGCACTTCTTGAAACTGAAACTACTATGCTTAATCAACAGGTTGAAGAATCAGATTTGAAAAAAAATGAGTATTCACGTATTCTTGAGGATTTAAGCTCTGATTATAATGATACTCAGGAGGAAATAGAAAGAATTGCCCTTGAACAGCAGTCTATTGAAATGAAACAATCTGAACGTGAAGAACAGATTAAAACTATGGAAGAAGAACAGAAAGCCATTGATGAAGAAATCAGAAAGGCACAGGAAGAAATAAAGCGTATCAGAGAAGAAGAGGAAAAACGCAGAAAAGAGGAAGAAGAGGAAAGAGTCAAAAGAGAAGAGGAAGAAAGGCTTAAACGTGAGGAGGAAGAACGCAAAAAACAGGAGGCTCTTGCTACTACTACAACTCCGGCAGTTACTGAAGCTCCCGTAACAACTGTTCCCCCTGTGGTTACAACAACTCCTCCTGTAACTACCCAGAAACCATCTTATAACAATTCATACAACGGAGGAAGTATGCTTTGGCCAGTTCCAGGGCATTATATAATTACTGACTATTATGGTACTCGTACCTGGGACGGTTCGGGATTTCATTACGGTCTTGACCTTGGTGGAGGAAATATCGCAGGTTCTTCAATAGTCGCATCAGAATCGGGAACAGTTATTCTTGCAATAAACTATTGTACCCATAACTATGCAAAATGGTCAAGCTGTGGCTGTGGTGGAGGCTTCGGAAATTATGTTGTTATCGACCACGGAGGTACATATGCTACTTTATATGCTCACTGCGAAAAGCTTGAAGTAAAAGTCGGCGATTATGTAACCAAAGGTCAGACAATAGGATATGTAGGGACTACGGGATATTCCACAGGCTATCATCTTCACTTTGAAGTCAGAAAAGATGGAGAAAGAGTAAATCCTCTGGAATATATTGCTTATCAGTAAAACTGTTTCATATGAAAGGAGTCTGTAATTTTGGGAAAAAAAATAAATCTTTCATCTGCAATTCTTATGGCAGTTTGTGCCGCATCGGTAACGTTTACATTGTCATTCGTTGTATTTACAAAAAAATATGGTATAAATAATTCAGAACTTCATTCTATGCTTTATGAAACGGATAATTATGTCAAAACTCATTTTTATAAGGAAACTGATGAAGAAAATCTTGTTAATGGAGTAATCAGCGGATATATGAGTGGTCTTGATGACAGATATGCAAGGTATCAGAATCCCTCTGAATATAAAACAACTGTTGCAAGTGATTCGGGTTATTTAATAGGCATAGGAGTAACTATAAAGGCTACCGAGGAAGGATATATGGAAGTTACTGAACTTGCAGAGGAATCATCTGCAAGGGATTCAGGAGTGCTTGTCGGGGATATAATAACGGCAGTTGATGGAAATGACGTCGCACAGACAGGCTATAATGAAGCTGTTAATATGATAAAATCGGGAGAAAGTGGAACAGAAGTTATTGTTACTGTTAAAAGAGGAAATGAAACTCTTGATATACCTATAAAAAGAATTGAAATGACAATTACTACCTCAAGTGGTCAGATGATTGAAGATAATATTGCATATATAAATATTTCTCATTTTAATGGGACTACTTTTGAGCAGATGAATGAGGTACTGCAAAAGCTCCTTTCAGATGGTGCAAAATCAATAATTTTTGATGTGAGGGATAATCTTGGAGGAATGGTTTCGGCAGTTGAACAATGTACAGACCCGTTTCTTCCGGAGGGGGATATAGCAATAGCTACCTATCAGGACGGAAGCACCAGCGTTATTTGTGAATCAGATGCAGAAGAAATGAATATACCAATAGTTGTACTTATAAATGAAAATTCTGCAAGTGGTGCAGAACTTTTTGCGGGTGCTTTGAGAGATTTTGGAAAGGCTGAACTTGTCGGAGTAAAATCATTTGGAAAAGGTATAATGCAGACTACACATTCTTTAAGCAATGGCGGAGCTATTACATTTACCATAGCAACGTATCAGACTGTAAAATCTGAATGTTACCACGAAAAAGGGCTTGTACCCGATTATGAAGTAGAGAAAAATGAAAATGATGATATAACATC
>JAZKXQ010000296.1:0-4395 GCA_045611725.1 Oscillospiraceae bacterium | reverse complement strand
TTTTCGATGCAAAAAGACCTACAACAGTTATAATTACAGTTACTGCGAGTACAAGAGTAGTTACACTGCTTATAACAAGTGCCTTGTTTTCAGAAGTTTCACTATGTCTTTCCATATACAAAAATCTCCTTTCATATCCACACAGAAAACACGAGGGCGGAAATAGAAAACACCGCCCTTAGTTTTACAGAAATAATATTTTTTAATTATTCCTGATTTGCTTCGATGTAATTAACAATATCGCCTATTGTCTTGATTTTTTCAACAGCTTCGTCAGGAATTTCAATGTCAAAAACTTCTTCAATTGACATAACAAGGTCAACTGTGTCAAGAGAGTCAGCACCTAAATCCTCTGCAATGGTTGAATCCATAGTCACCTTATCAGCATCAACGTCGAGCTGGTCTGCTACGATTTCTTTCAACTTGTCAAATATCATTGTTAATAACCTCCAAATGTTTTATAAAAATTTATATATAAGGCTTTTTTGCCCATATATCTTAGAAAAAATCTTTATTCTGAAAATTCACCAATTTTTCTAAATTTAGTATATCGTTCATTTAGTAAAACGTCAATACTTTTTTTAGATTTTTCTCTTGTCTTTTCTAACAAATATTCCTTGATATTTTCAGACATCTTGCACAAATCATTATGAGCACCACCGACAGGTTCAGGAATTATCGCTTCTGCAATACCGAGTTCTGTCATATCTTCGGCAGTTATGTGCATAATTTCACAGGCTTCCTTTTCTTTTGAAGCGTCTTTCCAGAGGATACTTGCAAATCCTCTTGGAGAGATTACAGAGTATATTGCATTTTCAAGCATAGCAAGTTCATCACATACTCCGAGAGCTAATGCTCCGCCACTTCCACCTTCTCCAAGAACTATGGATATTACAGGAGTTTTCAGACGCATAAATTCAGCGAGATTTTTAGCTATAGCCTCTCCCTGACCACGTTCTTCAGCCTCTACTCCACAGAATGCCCCTGGAGTATCAATAAACAGTATAACAGGTCTTGAGAATTTTTCAGCCTGTTTTGCAAGTCTTAAAGCCTTTCTGTATCCCTCCGGGTGAGGCATTGCAAAGTTTGACTTCTTGTTTTCCATAATATTTCTGCCCTTGACCTCTGCAATAACAGTAACAGGCATATCACCAAGTCTTGCGATACCACCTATAATTGCACCATCATCACCATAAAAACGGTCTCCGTGCATTTCATAAAATTCATCGAAAACGGCAGGAATATAATCTCTTATAGTAGGACGGTTTTTGTGACGTATAAGTCCGAGGCGTTCCCAAGCAGTTAATTTTGTTTTATTTTCCATACAGAATACACCTCATCAATCTTCTTTCTGATAATTGTGAAGTTTAAGAAGATGAGAGAGAACACTTCTCATTTTCTTTCTTTCAACTATCATATCAACAAAACCTTTATCCAGAAGAAATTCAGCCAGCTGGAAGTCATCAGGAAGATGCTGTTTTATAGTGCCTTCAATTACACGACGTCCGGCAAAGCCTATAAGAGCCTTTGGTTCAGCTATGATTATATCTCCCAGTGAAGCGAATGAAGCAGTAACACCGCCTGTTGTAGGGTCTGTAAGCACTGTTACAAAGAGCTGATTAGCTTCTCCGTGTCTTGCAACTGCTCCCGAGGTTTTAGCCATCTGCATAAGGGAAACAATACCCTCCTGCATTCTTGCACCTCCCGAGGCTGAAAAGACTATTACAGGAAGTTTTCTTTCAGTACCCTGTTCAATGGCTCTTGTAAGCTTTTCGCCTACTACGCTTCCCATTGAAGCCATCATATACCTTGAGTCCATAACAGCAATAATAACTCTTATTCCTCTTATGGTTGCCTCTCCTGTAACTATGGCGTCATTGAGCCCTGTTTTTTCTCTGAGAGTCTCCTGTTTTTCGTCATATTCAGGAAATCCGATAGGATTTTTGCTTTTCATTTCGCTGTCAAACTCAATGAATGAATCCTTATCAACAGTGAGCTTTAAGCGTTCCTGAGCAGTAAGTCTGCCGTGATAATTACATTTCGGACAGACCTTATTAAGATTTTCAAAATCCTCCTGAGGCATTGAATTCTGACATCTCGGACATTTATACATAACCGTTTCAGGAACATTCTCTGTTTTTACTGTTGCAGAAGAATCGTCATTGAAACGTTTTTTGACTACTTTAAACCAATCTTCAAGCACTGTACCATATCCTTTCTGTTAAATTCTTCCTCGTTTTATAAGCTCATTAAGGAAGCCATTATCATAATTTCCGTCTTCAAAATCGGGATTTTTGATAAGCTCAAGCTGGAAATCTATATTTGTATCAACACCATCAATTATAAATTCAGACAATGCCCATCTCATTTTCATAATAGCCTCATCTCTTGTCGGAGCGTGAACTATCAGCTTGGCAATCATTGAATCGTAATATGGTGGAATTGTATATCCCTGATAAACTGCACTGTCAATTCTTATACCAAATCCTCCGGGGAAATGCAGGGCATTTATAGTTCCTGGGGACGGTCTGAAATTAAATTCAGGATTTTCAGCATTTATACGACATTCAATTGAATGACCTTTTATTTCTATATCCTTCTGAGTGAAATCAAGCTTTTCGCCAGAGGCAACTTTTATCTGGGATTTTACAAGGTCAATTCCAGTAACCATTTCAGTTATAGGGTGTTCAACCTGTATTCTTGTATTCATCTCCATAAAATAAAAATTTCTGTCTGCATCAACAAGAAATTCAATAGTCCCTGCATTGCAGTAACCACATACCTTTGCAGCCTTTACAGCAGCCTCTCCCATTTTTTTACGGAGTTTATCTGTCATAAGAGGACTTGGAGTTTCTTCAAGAACTTTCTGATTTCTTCTCTGCATACTGCAATCACGTTCACCGAGATATACAACATTTCCGTGTTCATCAGCTATAATCTGAATTTCAATATGTCTTGGTCTTACAATGAATTTTTCAATGTATACAGAATCATCACCGAAAAAGTTAAGAGCCTCCTGACGAGCAATATTAATCTGATTTTCAAGGTCGCTTTCAGATTCAACAAGTCTTATGCCACGACCTCCGCCACCAGCTGATGCCTTTACAAGCACGGGATAGCCTACTGTCTTTGCAATTCTCTTAGCGTCCTCAATACTTTCAACAGCACCTTTTGAACCGAGAATAACAGGAACTCCTGCATTTTTCATAGTTTCCTTAGCCTTTGCCTTATCGCCGAGCATTTCAATAGCTTCTGGAGATGGACCTATAAACTTTATGTTATTTCTTCGGCAAAGTCTTGCAAATTCTGCATTTTCGGAAAGAAATCCAAAACCAGGGTGAACTGCATCACAGCCTGTTATCTTACAGGCTGATATTATAGCGTTCATATTGAGATAGCTTTCAGAAACTGATGCAGGGCCTATGCATATCGCTTCATCGGCAATCTGAGCGTGTAAGGCACTTTTATCAGCTGTTGAGTATACTGAAACGCACTGCACACCGAGTTCACGACAAGCCCTTATAATTCTTATGGCAATTTCTCCCCTGTTGGCAATTAAAACTTTCTTTATCATCTTAAATCCTCATTTTATTTAAGTGCAAATGATATTTCTGCTGAAACTGCCTTTTCGCCGTTTACTGTAGCAACAGCTTTTCCTATTCCTATTGCACCACGAATTTTAATCATTTCGACTTCAAGTCTTAAAGTTTCGCCAGGGAGAACCTGTCTTCTGAATTTAGCATTGTTTACTCCGCCAAGAAATCCGATTTTGCCCTTATGTTCTTCAATGCTGAGCATACAAACAGCACCTGCCTGAGCGAGCATTTCAATTATAAGAACTCCAGGAGTAACAGGATATTCCGGAAAATGACCCTTGAACCAGTATTCATCTTCCTTTATATGCTTTAAAGCAACTATTTTTTTACCTGCTTCCATTTCAAGAACTTCATCTATGAGAAGAAACGGGTCACGGTGAGGAATTATTTCCATAATCTGTTCTTTATTAAGAAGTACCTCTGACATTTCAGCACTCTCCTATTCTATAATCATAATTGGCTGGTCGTATTCAACAGCCTCTCCGTTTTTAACAAGTATTCTTGCTACTTTACCATCAAATTCGCTCTGAATTTCATTCATAAGCTTCATTGACTCGATAATCATAATTACATCGCCTTTTTTAACCTCACTGCCAACCTCAACAAACGGAGTCTTGTCAGGAGCAGAGGCACTGTAGAAAGTACCTACTACAGGAGATTTAACTATATTTCCTTTTAATTCTTCCTTTTCAGGAGCTTTTACTTCCTGAGGAGGATTTTCTGTATTCTGCACAGGCATAAAAGGAGCGTTTACAGGTGCAGGAGGAGGCATAACAGCCTTTCTTCCCTCAACAACAAT
>JAZKXQ010000295.1:0-7019 GCA_045611725.1 Oscillospiraceae bacterium | reverse complement strand
AGTTTGTTGACATAACAGGAAGAAATAAGTATAATGAAAAATATATTAATTAAAAAGGAGTACAGTTTTTATGACATATCACGAGTTATTTAAGTACATCAAGGAAAGATGCATTAATGCAGATGTAAGTAAATTTACATCAGATACATCATATCAGTTCGATGTAAGAGGAGAAGGCGAAGGTGCTTTTTACGCTGAAATAAAAAATGGCGTACTCTCAATTGAACCATATGAATATTATGACAGAGATGTTAAATTTGAGGCTGATTCAAAAGTCCTCATTGATATTGCAGACAGAGTTCTTGACGCTACTGAAGCAATTCTTTCAGGAAACCTTAAATTTACAGGTAATAATGAAAAAGCTATGGAATTAAAAAATCTCTTTGCTGAACAGGAAAAGCCTGTTGAAAAGAAAAAATCTGAAAAGAAAGCTTCTGTAAAAGCTGAAGAAAAATCTGCTGAAAAGAAAGCTTCTGAAAAGACTGAAGAAAAAACTGCTGAAAAGAAAGTTTCTGAAAAAGTTGAAGAAAAGCCTGTTGAAAAGAAATCTGAAACTAAATCTTCATCGAAGAAAAATACTTCATCAAAAAAAGGTAAAAAGAAATAATTTTTATGTAAATATTAAGGAGTATCTGTACATAACAGATACTCCTTTTGCATTATTATGCATATAAATCCTTGATTATTTTACTGATATATGTTATAATTATTACATTATGGTTACTAAATACAAGGAGGTATAATATGGAAAATGCTAACGATAAAATCAGACAAGGTTCAAATCCTGTTTCTCTTAATATAGCTAATCAACTTCTTATCCCTATAATATCTGTAATTGATATGGGAAATGAACTTATGAATTTAAATCCTGACGAAAAACAGACCTGCTATATTTCCGACCTGAAAAATACAGGCGAAATTATGTACAGAATGACAAAAGATATTATTGATACAGCAAAAAGATTCGGTTCAATAACATTTACAGAATCTCGTTATTGTATGAAGGAACTTTTACGAGACCTTTATTGTATACTTCTTACACAAATAAAATATAAAAATCTGACTCTCATTCTTGAAATCAACCCTGAAATTCCCACAGAAGTTGTAGGCGACAGATTACATATTTTTCAGATATTACTGAATATCGCAGGAAATGCTGTAAAATTCACTCAAAATGGCAGAATAACAATAAAAGTTGACTGGAACGGAAATAAAGAAAACACAATAATTTCATATGAAATAAAGGATACGGGAATAGGCATAGAATCTCATCATCTTGCAAGAATTTTTGAATCCAAACTTACAGGAGGTCTTGGACTTTCAGTAAGCAAAACAATCCTTGAAAAGCTTGGAGGAGAAATTTCTGCCGAAAGTGAATACGGACTTGGAAGTACTTTCACTATAAAAATAAGACAAAAAGTTGAAGAATATTCTCCAATAGGCGAAAATGCTTCTGAAGATATAATTAAAAATTCATATGTAAAGTTTATAGACCCCGAAATCATAGTTCAATCTTCTGAAAAAACTTCAAATATACCTATACAGAATTTAACCAAACCAAGACAGGATAAAAAAATAAAAGAACCTCCGAAACATATTGTAAAAAAAGAACCAGAAAAAAATCCTGATGAACAGACAAAACAGAATAATGACAAAAATACTGACAATAATGACAGCAATGTTACTAATAACATTAATTCGAACAAGTCTGAAGAATATACAGCATATATCCCTAAAATTTCCGATAAGGATTTGGAATGTGATAAGGGTATGCAATATTTTACCAATAATGAAGAATACGTTTCAGTTCTTGAAGCAGTTTATGAAGATGGATATGACAGAATTGCTTATATGAAAAAATATATGACAAACGGAGATATAGACAAGTATATCAATGAGCTTCATTCCATTAAAACTATCGCTGAAAATATCGGGGCAGTATCATTTTCAATTATGATTTCAGCAAGTATAACAGCACATAAAAATAATGACATTACATATGTAAAAAATAATTTCAATATAATTATAAAAAAATATGAATCTGTACTTTCAGAAATAAATAATACAATAACTAAAAAATTCGGTTCTGACAGAAATAAAAATAAAAAAGATTATTCAGCTGAATATAATAATACTGGTGCAACGCTTATGAAAATTTCAGATTATATTGACAATTTCAATTCAATAGAGGCAGAAAGTGAAATAATAAAAATGCTTGAACTCGAAAACGTCGACTGGATAAAAAAGCAGGTTCTGAAAAGAACTTTAAAGCTTCTGTCAGACAGCTGTTATCAGGACGTAAAAAATATTGTTATAGCTATGGCAAGAGGTGAAAAACTTTAATTATGAAAAGAATACTTATCGTTGAAGGAAATCGTGTAAATCTTACAATTGCAAAACAGGCACTTTCTTCATCATATATGATAGACTGGGCAATGTCTGGAGCAGAAGTACTCAAATATATAAAAAAGATTACCCCTGAACTCATAATAACAGACTTAAATCTTCCCGATATAAACGGACTCGTTCTGATGAAAAAAATATATGAAGATTATTCCACTAAAAAAATTCCGATAATTATCCTTAGCTCAGATAATTCTATGGAAACAGAAATCGAATGTCTTGAAAAAGGTGCTACAGATTTTATTCCCAAACCTTATTCAAAAAAAGTAATGCTTGAAAAGGTTTCAAAAATTCTTGAACTTAAAGATTATAAGAATAATTTTGAATATATAATCAAGAATAAAAACCGTCAGGTAGAGCATATGCAGAATAAGATTATTCTTAGCTTTGCAAATATAGTTGAAAAGCGTGAAGACCCTACTGGAAAACATCTGAAAAGAACAAATGCTTTTGTAAAGGCTATTGTAATGGCTATGAAATCGAATAATCAGTATGCTGAAATTCTTACTCAGGAATATGTGCATAATACCTGTCTTGCAGCCTCACTGCACGATATAGGTAAGCTTACTATATCAGATACTATTCTTTGCAAACCTGATAAGCTTACCCCTCAGGAATTTGAAATAGTAAAACAGCATACCACCGAGGGAGCTAACATAATTAATCAAGCCATTGCAGGAATAGATGGAGAAGATTATCTTATTACTGCAAAGGAAATTGCATTGTATCATCACGAAAAATGGGACGGAACAGGCTATCCTTCCGGAATTTCAGGACAGGATATTCCTCTTTGTGCAAGAATTATGGCTGTTGCTGATGTCTTTGACGCTCTTATTTCAAAAAAATGCTATAAAGAATCGTATTCTCTCGACAAATCATTTAAAATTATAGAAGAATCGTGTTTTACGCATTTTGACCCTGCTGTTGTCAAAACTTTTTTAAGTATAAGACAAAAGATAGAAGAAATATCATATACATAACCAGAAAAGCAGAATGTATTTTTTTACATTCTGCTTTTACTTCAATTGAAATTAATAGGGACTTTTAATATTTTTTTCTGCATATTCAACAGCCTGTTCCAAAGTCATTCCCTTGAAATCCTGTGCCGAAAATAAACGTCCTGATTTTTTATCATTCATAAATACAGCAGTAACAATACCAGGTATAGTACTTTCGGGAGCATTAGGTGCTGAAGAACCTCCTAAATCAGTTCTGCACCAGCCTGGGTCTGCCAGATTTATCATAACATCTGTACCTTCAACCTTTGAGCCTATGTCTATTGTTATCTTATCCAGTGCAGCCTTACTTGCTGAATATCCAGCCTGTTCTGGTTCAAGACGTATTCCACTTGTAGTATTTACAATTCTTCCAAATCCCTTTTCAATCATCTTAGGCATAAAATGATAACAAATCATTGCAGGAGCTATTGTATTTATCTTATAGCTTTCAATATAATCAGATACAGGAGTGCTGAAATAATCTGTTCTATATGCAATCTGAAGTCCTGCGTTATTAAGAACTATATCAACTTCCACACCAAAAGAATCTATTTCCTCAAGCATTTTTTCAACTTCATTCATATCAGAAAGTTCTGCACTTACACACTTTACTTCAACTCCAAGCTTTGAAACTTCATCTGCAACTTTTGCAGTATGTTCAGTATTTCTGCTGTGAAGTATAAGATTACAGCCCTGTTCAGCCATAAAAATCGCACTGAGATACCCTATTCCACGACTTGCCCCTGTTATTAATACCCATTTACCTTTCACATTAATCATAATATAAATATATTCCTTTCAAATTTTTAATCTGTTTTCCATTCTAACACAAAATGTTCATTTAGTCAACTAAAAAAATATATAAACAATAAGGAATAAAATATAGTAAAATTTCAAATACTATAATGGGTGATTTGTTTTATGGATAACAAAAAAAATAAACCAAAATGTTTTTCAGATGAATTTATTACTTCATATTCATCATCTGAATGTACAGGTCTTATTCCATCTGGAGATAATCTTTCAAAATCTGAAATTATGAATTATAAGGAAATTTATAATTTCTCTGTTCCACAGAATTTATCCGAAAAAGAATAGTAAAAACGGGACTCCTGTAAAAACAAGAGTCCCTTATAAATTTACTGCTTTTCAAAATATATAATCGGAAATTCAAATTTCTGTCCCATAAGTGAAGCACTGTTTATCTTACCAACAAGTTCATTGCCATCAAAGGTTATATCTATATTTATTCTGACATCACCTTCTACATCAGTTATATTAAATGTTCTGTATAGAATTGGACTTGTTTCATTTGAATTATATTGTTTGCCGAATTTTTTAGTTTCAGACATTCCACTCGCTGAAAGACTAATGATACCTGAAACTTCCCTATTGTCTACCGAAGTTATATCAAGATATAAATCATAAAACTCCCAGCCTAATGGGTCTATATACAAAGATGCACGTTCTTCCCCGAAAAGACCTTTCCATCTTACACCTGAATATTTCTCATACAATGAATTTTTTATATTCACAGTATATTCTAAAACTCCAAGAGCATCTGCAGAAGTTATTTCTCCATCACCATCTATATCAGCAGTTTTTATCTGTTCCTCTGTAAGTTTTTTTATATTTGCCACGCCGTTAAGTATTTCAAGAGCATCTGAAGATATTACAGCACCATTTCCATCAACATCTCCCATATCACTTAATGCTCCTGCATTGATAGGCACAACAGCCATAAATGTCATACAAAGCCCTGTAATTACAGCCATCATTTTTTTCAATTTCATATTATTTTCTCCATTTTCCCTGTTCTTTTTATGTCTTTTAATTTACTCTACTGTTACAGATTTTGCAAGATTTCTCGGTTTATCAACATCACAGCCTCTGAGTACAGATGTATAATAAGCTATAAGCTGTAAAGGTACAACTGCTGTCATAGGCATAAGCAAATCATCTGTTTCAGGAAGATTTACCTTAAAGTCTGCTATATCTTCATCAACAGAAGCACTTTCTCTGCAAAGCAAAGTAACTTTAGCACCTCTTGCCTTTACTTCCTTGATATTGCTTACAGTCTTATCATAAAGATATGACTGCGTAGCAATCGCTATAACAGGCATATCATCTGTTATAAGTGAAATTGTTCCGTGTTTAAGTTCACCACCAGCGTATGCTTCTGAATGAATATATGATATTTCCTTTAATTTAAGAGAGCCTTCCATACTTAAAGCATAGTCAAGACCTCTGCCTATATATAAAAGACTTGCAGCATTTACAAGCTGTGAGGCGATAAACTGACAGTTTTCCTTTTCTTCAAGAACCTTTGATATAAGTTCAGGAATTTCATTAAGCTTATTTACATAATGTTTACACATTTCTTCAGTTATCTGTTCCTTTGCATATGCAATAGCAAATGCAAGAAGATACATTACAGCAATCTGAACAGAATAAGCCTTTGTTGATGCAACTGAAATTTCAGGACCTGCGTGAGTATATATAACCATATCGGATTCTCTTGCAATTGATGAACCTTTAACATTTACTACAGAAAGAGTCTTTGCACCCATTTCCTTTGCAAGTTTAAGTGCTGCAAGAGTATCTGCTGTTTCACCTGACTGTGAAATAAGTATAACAAGGTCATCTTTATTTATAAGAGGATTTCTGTATCTGAATTCAGATGCAATATCCACTATTACAGGAACTCTTGCAAGATTTTCAATTACATACTTTCCAACAGTACCTGCGTGCATTGCAGTACCACAGGCAACTATATATATTCTGCTGAACTGTTTGAGCATATCGTAAGTAATACCACATTCTTCAAGGTTTGGCATACCATCAGATATTCTCGGAGCAATTGTAGTCTTTATAGCATTAGGCTGTTCGTGGATTTCCTTAAGCATAAAATGTTCATAACCGCCCTTTTCAGCAGCATCTATATCCCAGGTAGCTGTCTGGAGTTCCTTTTCAATTTTATTTCCGTGAATATCACATATCTTTATTTTATCTTTTTTAAGTATTGCTATTTCGTCCTGTTCAAGAAGATAATAATCCCTTGTATATTTAAGAATTGCAGGAACATCAGAAGCTATAAAGTTTTCATCTTTTCCTACGCCTACAATAAGAGGACTGTCTTTTCTTATAGCAAAAATTCTGTCAGGGAAATCTCTGAACATTATTCCCATTGCATATGAACCTTCAATTTCATTTACAACCTTTGCAATTGTTGCAATAGGGTCGCCGTCATAATAATAATCAAGAAGCTTTGCAACTGTTTCAGTATCTGTCTGACTTTCAAATCCATAGCCCTCATTGATAAGAAAATCTTTAATCTTTTTATAGTTTTCTATAATTCCGTTATGAACTATGGTAATTTTCTTATTTCCGTGAGGGTGTGAATTTATATCAGATGGTTCTCCGTGAGTAGCCCATCTTGTATGACCTATACCACAGTTTCCCATAGGCTTTCCGTCAGTTTTCATTTTTTCCATAAGGTCTGAAAGTCTACCCTTTGATTTTTCAACTTCTATTTTATTTTTCTGAAAAACTGCAATACCAGCTGAATCATAGCCTCTGTATTCCAGTTTGCTGAGAGCGTCCACAAGAACATCTGTA
>JAZKXQ010000294.1:0-2504 GCA_045611725.1 Oscillospiraceae bacterium | reverse complement strand
TAATATAATATAATATAATAAAAAATCCTGTAGACAACAAATCTACAGGATTTTAATTATTGGCAGGGGCGGTAAGAATCGAACTCACGTCAAAGGTTTTGGAGACCCCTATTCTACCATTGAACCACGCCCCTATTTAATCAACTATTATATGATAACATAAAAAAAGAAAAATGTCAATAGTTTTTTAAATTAATTTTTAAATATGAAAAATTTTTGATACAGTATACAAAATGCGGATAACAGGATTTGAACCTGCACGGGATTGCTCCCACCAGCACCTGAAGCTGACGCGTCTGCCAATTTCGCCATATCCGCAACTAACTTTAATATTATATCATATAATCGGCTGAAAGTCAAGTATCAAACAGCCGTAATTTTTTGAAAAGAATGTAATCAAAACTTTTATGTTATCAAATTATTATTATATTTCTTTTTCTATAATTCCCCAAATTATCTATTGAAGTCAATTTTGCATTGTGCAAAATGCCTATCATTTTTTTATTATAGAATAAGTTTTTTGACAACAATTACAAAGTTGAATAAATCGCTTGACTTTTGCTTATAATAATGTTAAATTATATTTAGCACTCAAATACATTGAGTGCTAACAGGCAGAAAGTCCGCCTGACAATAACGGAGGTGTCTGAATGGACGAGAGAAAACTTAAAATTCTTGCCGCCGTAGTAGATGAATATATCCTTACAGGCGAACCAGTAGGCTCAAAGGCAGTTTTAAAACGTTCAGATATTAATGTTTCTTCTGCAACAATAAGAAATGATATGGCAGTTCTTGAACAGCTTGGCTATCTTGAACAGCCACATACATCAGCAGGAAGAATACCTACTTTTAACGGATACAGACTGTATATCGAAAAGCTTATGACGGCTGAAGTTCTTTCCGATGAGGAGAGAAAACGTCTTGACAGTATGATTGATTCAGCTGATAATATTACCGAAGAATCAATTATACAAACAGCTACAGAGGCTCTTGCAGAGCTTACTCAATGTGCTGTTGTCGCAGCCGACACAGCTCCGAAATTTTCAGTAATATCAAAAGTAGATGTTATCCCTACAGGAAAAAGGCTTTATGTGATACTGCTGATAACTTCAAACGGTATGATAAAAAATAAGGTGTGCCGTCTGGAATTTGACCTCGACAATGAACAGCTTGAGTTTTTTCATAAATATATAGAAGAAAATCTTGAGGGAATTTCTGTTGAGGAGCTTTCTGATGAAATGCTAAATGCTCTTATCACTGCTATGGGAACTTATACAATGACTCTTTCCCCTCTTATTCAGAGTATATGCGAACTTTCAAGGGATTTGACCTCTGAAAATATCCATATAAGCGGTGAAAAAAATCTCCTCTCCTGTGACGAACTCGATAAAATGGAAATAGTAAGCTTTATCGAGCATAAAAATGAATTTGCTGAACTCTTAAACGATAGTTTCAGTGGCGTTCAGGTAATGTTCGGAAAGGAAAATGATAACTTTGTTATCGGAAATTCGAGTATGATTGTTTCAAAATATCAGAAAGACAGAAAAAATGCAGGTTCTCTTGGTATAATCGGTCCTATGCGTCTTAATTATGCCAAAATAATTCCGTATATAGAATATTTTACGCAGAAAATTACAGACCTCATTTCTGAAAATAATGAGGACAACTGCCTAACAGAAAGGATTGACAACGATGAGTGAAAAAGATAAAGATATAATTGAAGAAATTCCTGAAGAAGTAACTGAATTTCAGGAAATTTCCTCTGAAGATGATGAACAGGTTGAAGAAACTGAAGAAACTACAGTTGATTATGAAGCTGTTCTTGCTGAAGAAAAAGATAAGTATTTAAGACTCTTTGCAGAATATGACAACTACAGAAAACGTACTTCAAAAGAAAAAATTGAAACATACGGCAATGCAACAGCCGATGCAGTTGCTGAAATACTTCCAGCACTTGATAACTTTGAAAGAGCATTGAACGCTGAAACTACTGATGAAGCATATAAAAGTGGTATTCAGATGATTTTCAATCAGCTTAATGAAATTATCAAAAAGCTTGGAGTTACTGAAATAGAAGCTCTTAATCAGCCTTTTGACCCAAAAATTCATATGGCTATCAAACAGGTTGAAGATGAAAATTTCGGAGAAAATACAGTCTGCGAAGTTTTCCAGAAGGGATATATGCTTGGAAACAGAATTGTAAGACTTGCTATGGTGGCAGTCGCTAACTAAGCTGTATTAAAATTTATATATAACCGCATTTATTGAAAGGAAGATTTTATTATGGGAAAAATTATAGGTATTGACCTTGGTACAACTAACTCCTGCGTTGCAGTTATGGAAGGTGGTAACGCAGTAGTTATCGCTAACTCAGAAGGTGCAAGAACTACTCCTTCAGTAGTTGCATTTTCAAAGACAGGCGAAAGACTTGTAGGTAAGGTAGCTAAGAATCAGGCTATTACAAACCCTGAAAAAACTATCGCATCTATCAAGCGTGATATGGG
>JAZKXQ010000293.1:0-1052 GCA_045611725.1 Oscillospiraceae bacterium | reverse complement strand
ACTTGTACGTAACCAGCTTCTTATGAATGAAAGTATATCCGAACGCTTTCAGAAATATGAAAATCACCACTAATCAATTGATTGTAAACACACATTTCTTCATCTTATAAAAAAATTTACACAAAACTATTGACAAACCCAAAAATTCTCAGATATAAATGATAAACTGTCTTTTAAAGTTCTTTTTCCTCTTTTGCTTTTCGAGGATATTTCAGCTATGAATCTTAAACAGGAATTTGATATAAAATTTGCATTATTCTGTTTTTTCGGAACTGCATTATGCTTTTCGGCAATATGGATTGGTGCAGAAATTTTTATAAAAGATAAATCAATAATAGGAAGCTTTGTTCAGGGGTCTTTCCGTGGAAGTGCTGCTATACTCGGAGTTGCATTTGTTGAAAATATTTATGGAAATGCAGGAATGGTTCCTCTTATGATAATAGCTGCTGTTCCTCTTTACAATATATTTTCGGTTATCGTCCTTACTGTAAGAGGTAAGGAAAAAAAGAAAGTAGATGTACGAGAAATTATAAAAAGCCTTGTTACAAATCCTATAATTTTAGGAATAGTTGCAGGTATACCATTTGCATTGCTTGAAGTTGATTTCCCGAGTATGATTGATAAATGCGTTTCAAATATCACTTCTCTTACAATGCCTTTGTCATTGCTTTCAGTAGGTGCTGCATTTAAAATTGAAAACATTTCTGAAAAGCTTAAACCTGCAATAGTTGCAGCTCTTATAAAGCTTGTTATACAGCCGATTGTTATTCTTCCCATTGGTATAATGCTTGGTTTCAGAAATCAGGAAATAGTTGCACTTCTTGTGATGGCAGGTTCTCCGACTACTGTAAGCAGTTTTATTATGGCTAAAAATATGAATAACGATTCTGAACTTGCTTCGGGAATTGTCATTATTACAACACTGTTTTCAGCAATTACGATTACAGGAATAATATTTATTTTTAAAACTATGGGATATGTTTGATTAATATTAATTCTATTAAATAAAAATTTGAATAAAGTTTGAAATCAAAAGTTTTGGTCAAGCTTTT
>JAZKXQ010000292.1:0-2218 GCA_045611725.1 Oscillospiraceae bacterium | reverse complement strand
TGTTTATATTTTCGTGGGAACAATATTTGAATTGTTTGGATTTCAGGGAATCACCACAGAAGGACATTCCATCACACTTCCTGCACCTTTATCAGATATTAACGCTGCGATTGCACTTGGTTGCCTGTCTTATCTCATCATTCTTTCAGGTGGAATTGCAGGTAATCGATTGCGTGGAGTAGGAAAGACGCTGAAGGAGTTCTCATTGCCGATTTCAATGAGTTTCCGTCTGTTTGGTGCATTGCTTAGTGGATTGCTGGTTACTGAACTTGTATATTATTATATTCAGCTGAGTTTTGTACTTCCGGTAATTGTAGGTGTACTGTTTACATTGATACACGCTTTGATTCAGGCATATGTACTGACAATGCTTACTGCATTGTACTATGGTGAAGTTTCTGAACCAGTTGAAAGAAAAAATAATAAACGAAAACGCATTAAGTCTAAAAATTAGTATGGAGGTACTTTGATTATGAAGAAAATGGTGAAAATTGTTTCGTGTTTTGTGATGACAATTGTATTAATGGTATCTATATCACTTTGCGTATATGCAACAGGTACAACTGATACCGAAACAAACACAACAGAAGTTGTGGCTACTCAGGAGGAAACAACAGAAGCAGACAGCACAGGTGATAAAGCGTTAGCATCAGGTATTGCTATTGGTCTTGCAGCAATGGGTGGTTCAATCGGTATGGGAATTGCAATCGGAAAGTCATCAGAGGGTATTTCCCGTCAGCCAGAAGCAGAAGGCAAAATTCGTACAAACCTTATGCTTGGACTTGTTTTCATTGAAACAGCCATTATTTATGCCTTGATTATTGCGATACTGCTTATCTTCGTTCTGTAAGGAGGTGCATCACTATGAGCCTTCCTCTGAATATAGATTGGCAGCAGATACTCCTGCATTTGTTTAATTTTACGATACTGGCAGTTGGTCTGTATATTCTTTTATATAAGCCTGTCAAGCAATTTATGAATGAACGAATTGAATATTATGAGAAAATAGATAAAGAAACAAAGAATAATCTTCAGCAATCAGAAGCTGCAAAGCGTGAGTATTATGAAAAGATGAAGTCAGCTGATGCTGAAATTGCATTGAAAAAACAAGCTGCTGAAAAAACAACATATGATACAACTGAAAAAATGTTTCTTTCCGCAAAACAGGAGGCAGAAGAAATCGTTTTAAATGCCCGTAAAAAAGCAGTAAATGAACGTGAAAAACTTCTTGAAAGTGCACAGAGTGAAATCGCTGAAATGGTAACTGAAGCAACAGAAAAGCTTGTATTACAGTCAGGCACATTTGAAAGCTATGAGCAGTTTCTGAATGCAATTGAAAGGGGCGGAGAATATGAATAAAGAAAACATTGAAAAAAATGCCGTTTTATATTCTGATACTCCTCCAAGCAGTGAACAGGAGAAACGATTTTGTGAATTTTTCAAAAAGAAATACGGTCAGGATATAATACTGATTTGGAAAAAGAGTGATGCATTTCCAGGTGGTTTCCGTCTTGAAGTAGGAACAGAAATATATGACTGGAGTGTTAACGGACGTTTCCAGCAGTTGAAGAATACACTGGCAAAAGTTCCGGATAGAAACGGAAATATAATTCCACTTATCAAAGAAACCATAAAATCCTGGACGCCACAGGCAATGGCAGAGGAAATCGGAACAGTTTTAACAGTTGGTGACGGTATTGCTACCATAGATGGTCTGAAAAATGCAGAGTATGGTGAAATTCTGCTGTTTTCATCAGGTATACGAGGTATGGTACAGGAATTGAGAGAAGATGAAATCGGCTGTATTTTATTCGACACCGATGAAAATGTTTCTGAAGGCAGTACGGTAAAAAGAACTGGTAAAACAGCTGGTATTCCCGTTGGTGATAATTTTATTGGACGAGTTATCAATTCTCTTGGTGTGCCAATTGATGGCGAAGGTGCTATCAAGGAGTCAGGATACCGTCCGATTGAAAATCCTGCTCCTGGCATTATTGACAGACAGCCTGTCAATGCTCCTATGGAAACCGGTATTCTGGCAATAGATTCTATGTTTCCAATTGGACGTGGTCAGAGAGAACTTATTATTGGCGACCGTCAGACAGGTAAAACTGCAATTGCACTTGATACAATTCTCAATCAGAAGGGTAAGAATGTAATTTGTATTTATGTTGCCATAGGACAAAAAGCAAGTTCGGTTGCACAGCTTATGGGAACA
>JAZKXQ010000291.1:0-4242 GCA_045611725.1 Oscillospiraceae bacterium | reverse complement strand
AATTATTGAAACAGGAATATTTATAAAATCAACAACATTTACTGAGCCACTCTGTGCCATTGTTACAAATGTTGAAAAAAGGACTATTACAAAAATATCATCGCATGATGCACCAGCAAGAATCATCTGAGGTATGCTCTTATCTGTACCTCTTTTTTCTTCAATCAACTTTATCATTCGTGGAACTACTACCGCAGGTGATACGGCACTTAAAACAGCTCCCATAACAGCAGATTCAATATAACTTATATCAAGTAAAATCGGTGCAAAGGCAAGATATCCGATAATTTCAAAACAGGCTGGTACAAATGACATAAGTATTGCAGGTCTGCCCACATTTTTCAAGTCTGACAAATTTAATGACAGTCCGGCTTTTATGAGAATTGATTTTCTTTACACGCTTTTTCGGAGTTGAAAGAGCTGAAAAACGTGATAAAATCGTTGGTTGTTACTATCATTTTGTTTACAGGGTTTAATTTTACATACCCTATTTATCGGTAAGCAGAGCTATATATTTGTTCAGCGTCGGACGACTGATTCCGCAAAGAACAGCATATTCACTTTTGCTTATTTGTTTATTTCTGTAACGTTCAAACATAACCTGAATTTTTTCGGGAATATCATTAACAGTCAAGGATGGTCTGCCCAACCTTACGCCTTTACTTTTCGCATTTGCCATTCCCGACTTCACGCGGTCACATATCATATTGCGTTCAAGCTCGGAAAAGACCCCTGCAATCTGTAAAAAAGCATTCGTCATAGGGTTAATGGTATCTGAATTTGTGCAGTCTATTGTGATACTGTCTTTGATAAGCAATTTCAGATGTCTTTTTTTAACAAGTTCTATGATATCACATAATTGCTTGGTACTTCTTGTTATACGGCTGATTTCCGTGGTTACAATAGTATCACCGTTAGTAACGGAATTTAGCAATTTATTCAACTCAGGTCTGTGTATTTTTGTTCCGCTTTCATACTCAAGGAATATCATATCCGCAGATACGCCCATTTTCTGAAGTTCCCGTTTTTGTCTGTTGACATCTTGTTTTGTTTCATTCGTACTGCATCGACAGTATCCATATACCAATAAACATCGCCTCCTGAAATTCATATTTCCAAACTGTTTTACTATTACAATTTTACCATATTTTTCGGGATTTGTCAACGAAAAAGCCTGCTTTCAAAGAACAGGCTTTTATCATATTTATGTGTTATTTCTTCGACTTCTCATAAACCACACTGCCTATTGTTTCCATTATCTGTTGCATCGTTTCAGGGTCGGATAACATTTTGACAAAGAGCTCTTCGTTCTGCTCATGTATTTACTTGAAACGTCCTATGTGGAAAGAGGTTCTTTGATGTTCTGTTCAAAGCGTTTTTCTTTGTAGTCGAAGTCTGGCATTTTAATCCTCCTTATGTTGTTCATCATATGCTTTCTTGCTTTGAATTATTGAATCGAATATTTTGAGAAAGAACTTTGAAAAATGAATATATACTTCCGCTCCTTCGATTAGTAATGGGTTAAATTCCTCGTTCAAATTTGTTGAAATCTGCAATAAAAATTGATTATCTTCTTTAGCACGAACACTTTGAAAGAATCCTTTTTCTGAAAAATGAATGTAACCTGATGTTGAATCATATACAATTTTAAATTTTGCATCATAATTAGCTATTTGTTCTTTTAAATATCCATCACGCATTTGCTTACCATTCTTGTCTTTGAGTTTATCGAATCTTCCACCAGAGATTACAGTGTCAATAGCTTCGCTCATATCATCGGCAATGTTTAATGCGTATAGACGCATACAATTATCCAATAATAATCTAAGCAAAGCACCACAACAGGTAAGATTTCTATTTATTATTAACATCTTAAACCCATCTGTTAGTGCTACAAATCGATTCAAGGTTGCGACAAAATATAAATCCTCCTTGAAAAGTGATTCTCCAATAACACTTTTTCCTATTTGATAGGCACTTTTAATGAGTTCTTCGAGAGCATCCAAATGAGGTTTAATTATTGTTTTGTATTCATTGTTAGTCATTACTGTACCTCTTTTATATTATCTTTTCAATCATTCCGAAGTAATTATTCTGATACTCATCATATTCAGTTATTTCAAAACCGAATTTATCATAAAAATGGTATAGCCTGTCCTTATGCCCTATATCAACATCCGATAAATTACCATAAAGGCGAGAATAACCATTTTCTTTTGCATATTCTATAAGCTTTTGTATCATAGCAGAACCATAACCTTTATTATACTTCTTTTTGTTATCATGAATAATATCGCCTATCAGAATTGTGGAATCTGATTCTATTACGCATTGAATCCTCGCTTCTCGGATATTATTCATATACAACTTAATCATTAATAAAGACTCTGTATGCTCCACTTTAACTATGGGTGGACTTTTCTTTTTCCAGAACATACTCAGCCTCCATCAAACCTTATTATTGTATCTGTCACTTTCCTCAAAAGTCTTTTTAGTAACTATAAATTCACACAGACTGTCTCTGCTATCACAATCAATGACTCCGCATTTGGTATTAAGAACCAGTCCACATTTTTCACAAATAAGTTCAAGTAATGTAATAACACCCGTATAAGATTTTGTCATATATGATTTTGTGAACATCTGGGCAAGAGCTTCTTTGGATGTCCCCATTGGTATTGTGGTTTCACTTGAAATAAAATGTCCCATAGCTACTTCATTGTTTTTGTAATGGGTAATGTCATTTCTTAATTTGTTTATTTTTTGAAAAGTTGCATATGAAGTATTACTCTTTATTTCAGAAAAGCTCTACATTATACATTGTGCAAATAAGCTGTAATTTGACATTGTGAGATGTTTTAAGTATTTCTTCTTCGCTACACCCCAATCGTTTGCAAACAATAGTATTTAGTGCGGTTTCATATAAGTTTATAATAAAAGTAGCTACAATAACTCCATGATATAGATTATTTATAAACTTATCGTCATCTACTGCCTCCAAATCCTTAAATTCAGTAGAAATATTATCATCTGTCATTTTTGCAATTTCATCTTCGATAATTTGAGTAGATATTTTTTCAAAATTCAAAAAAATGCCAACTGCCATATTCACACCTCTCTCTTTCCTGTTACAACCTCATAAATAAGGAATTTTTATATGTAAACTCTTGTATTCTTCATCAAGGTTTATTGTACCATATTTTTCAGCAATTTTCAATCTTTTGAAATGCTTTTTTACAAAATAAAAAGCCATATCACTTAAACACAAGCGATATGGCTTTTATGCGCAATTTTAGGGCATTTCAATTGTAATGGTGATTTTATTTTCATTTTTGGGGGATATAGGTTTAATGTCCTCCTGGACTTCAGAAGTATATTCCGAGCCTTCTTCTTTACTCTTCGCTTTCTTTATCTCTTTTTCGACAGTGGATAATAAGACTATATCGTTTGTTTTCAGAGTTAAAACGAACTTTGCCAACCCTTACTCTCCGTACAATAGGCAAAAAACTTGCTAATGCAATTATTGAAAAAGCTGTTGATATTCTTGTTTCAGGTTCTTCATCTTTTGCTATGGCTGGTGCTTCCGTTGTTTATACCGATATTATAAATCTTTATGGAAAATTTTCAGATTTCAATATGGATATTGCTATCGTTTCCCCATCTGTATCAGCTAAAATTCTTTCAATGTCTGCTATGCAGGATTGCCATTTTGATGATAATGGTATTGCTTATTTCCCATTTGGTGCTTCAATGCTTGTTTCTTCCCAGGTTGATGATGATAAAGTAATAGGCATCGATTCAAAATATGCACTTGAAATGATTTCAACAGCTGACCTTGTACTTGAAACTGATAAAATGATTGATAAACAGCTTGATAGTATCGCTGGTTCAGTGTTTGCAGGATTTAAAAAGTTTATGAGTGGAGCTGTAAGAGTTCTTGATTTAGTGTAAGGAGACACAAAATGAAAAACTGGGAAAAAAGAGCGTTGAGGACGTTTCTTCAAACTTTTGCAGGGACAGTAGCAACGCAGTTGACGGCATATCAAGGACAGGAACTGACAAAGACAATATTAATATCTGTCATAGCCTCGGCTGTTGCAGGTGGAATATCAGCAGTTATGAACTTACAGGAGGAATGATAAATGGATAGCAATGTAATAATAGCCTTAATCTCAATGGCAGGGTCGTTAATCGGAACGCTTGGCGGAATACTGGTGTCCGCAAAGATGACTACATATCGCA
>JAZKXQ010000290.1:0-12061 GCA_045611725.1 Oscillospiraceae bacterium | reverse complement strand
CAAAAACAGAAAAATCAACAGATTATCTTAATATTTTAAGCATTATATACAAAAACGGATTCCATATAAATGAAATCCGTTTTTTTGGTTATTAAAAAATCAGAAATATTATAACTTGTCAACAAGCTTTACGATGAATTTTTTAAGCTGACCAAGGTCTGAAATATCAACAGTACTATCTGAAACAACATTTGCATTTGCAAGTTGAGTTTCATCAAGAGTGAGTGCCTTTATAATGTACTGATTAAGAGTTGTAACATCTCTGATGTCAACTTCATTATCCTTGTTTACATCGCCCTTAAGTGTAGCAGTACCTATATCAGAACCTGTAGTTGTCTTTGCTGTTGTTGTAACCTTTGCAGTAGTTGTAGTTTTAGTTGTTGTGGTTTTTGTTGTTGTAGTCTTGGTTGTTGTTACTGTTGGAGTTGTAGTTGTTGCAGTTCCCGAACCATCTGTATAAACTGTGATTGAATCAATTGTGAATGTTGTACAATCAATCCACCAGATACCGAGTTTAAGCTGTCCACCATAATTATACTGAATAATTTTTGATGTTGCTGAATCTACATTCCAAGTAATAGAACCAGTCTTGCCTGAAAATGTCTGTTGCATATCATCTGTCTGTGTCCAGTATTCCGGAGAAACTGTTGTTGATGTACCAAATGCTCCCTGCCATTTTCCAAGCTTATCCTTTGTTGTTGAAATATTAACTTCAACCTTTGTTACCTTTTCAAGTGCAGGGATTCCGAAATCTGCCCAATCCCAGCCTATCATCTTATCATCTTCGGGAAGTGCTGAATAATCAACTGACTGATTAAGTTTAACTGTATATCCACTTCCTGCTGAAGCAGTTGTGGATTTAGTTGTTGTAGTTTTGGTTGTTGTTACTGAAGGAGCTGTAGTTGTTGCAGTTCCGGAACCATTAGTATAAACTTTAATCGAATCTATTGTGAATGAATCACAATCAATCCACCAGATACCAAATTTAAGTTCTCCACCGTATCCTCTCTGGATAATTTTAGATGTTGCTGAATCTACATTCCACGTAACAGTACCTGTCTTGCCGGAGAATGTCTGTTGCTGGTCATCAGTCTGTGTCCAGTATTCCGGAGAAACTGTTGTTGATGAGCCAAATGCTCCCTGCCATTTTCCGAGCTTATCTTTTGAAGTTGAAAGATTAAATTCAACTTTTGTAACTGTTTCAGATGCAGGAATACCAAAATCAGCCCATTCCCAGCCTATCATTTTATCATCTTCAGGAAGTGCTGAATATGTTACTGACTGATTAAGATTAACAGTATACGCTCCATTTCCTGCTGATGCTGTTGTAGTCTTAGCTGTAGTTGTTGCTGTTGGTGCAGTAGTAGTAACTGTTGAGCCTGTACCATTAGTATAAACTTTGATTGAATCTATTGTGAATGAATCACAATCAATCCACCAGATACCAAATTTAAGCTCTCCACCGTAGCCTCTCTGGATAATTTTAGATGTTGCTGAATCCACAGTCCAGGTAACAGTACCTGTCTTACCAGAGAATGTCTGTTGCTGGTCATCAGTCTGTGTCCAGTATTCCGGAGAAACTGTTGTTGATGAACCAAATGCTCCCTGCCATTTTCCGAGCTTATCTTTTGTTGTTGAAAGATTAAATTCTACTTTTGTAACTGTTTCAGATGCAGGAATGTTAAAATCTGCCCATTCCCAGCCTATCATCTTATCATCTTCTGGAAGTGCTGAATATGTTACTGACTGGTTAAGTTCAAGAGTATAATTACTTGCAGCAGCTGACGCAGTAATAACGCTTGGTGATGATGGGTCTGAAATAACAGCATACGGAACTGCAACGGCTGACATAACCATAGCTGCACCTACTAAAACAGGCTTTACACGAACAAAATGACTCTTCATAATAAAAACTCCCTTTCTTATTTAAAAAATTTATAATCATAACTTGTCAACAAGTTTTATGATAAACTTTTTGAGCTGACCGAGGTCAGAAATATCAACAGCAGTATCACTGATTACATTAGCATTTGCCATAGCCTTTGAATCAAGTGAAACAGCTTTTATTATATACTGATTAAGAGTTGTAACATCTCTTATATCAACAATTCCGTCAAGATTTACATCACCTTTGAGTGTAGGTTCACTAAATACAGGAACATCGGGAATTTGAACGTCTCCACCGACAAGTTTCATAACTCCGTACTGAGAAGTATTTGTATATCCTAAACCTGTCTTGTCATTCCAGTTGGAAATGCTTGTTCTCTCGCCACTTCCATCATCGTCATTAATCTGAGCGTCAAAACCGATAACCTGATTTGTATAAAAACCTCCGAGAGTTGATGGAATTGCAAATTCAACTATATATCCTGTACTTGTAATTGAAGTTGCAGATTCAAATGCAGAAATCTGGAAACCATCTGTAACTGATTTTTCATTGTCATAATTTACACGGCATTGAATATCATCTGGCTGATAAGCAGTAGTCTTGTTATTATTTTCATCAAAGAAAATTTCAACGCTGTCCTGCTCATATGTATTTATACTTGCTTTGCTTAATTTCGGGTCAGTAACTTCTGCAAGAACATAGATATAATTTTCGTCCCATACTGTTCTTACATCTGCAACAGCTCCCGAACCTGCTGTATAAATATCAGTCTTTATAGTTTCGGTATCTGCCCATATATCATCTATCTTACCATCAAGAACAGGTGTTCCGTATACAGCCTGAGCATATCTCGGCATTTCCTTGAAAAGAAGTATACCAAAGTTTTCAATTGTTCCACCTGCTGTATATGAAAGGTCATTCCAAGCCACACCATCAATTATAATATCAAAACCAAATTCACCGCCAACCTTGATTTTTTCAACATCAAAGTCATATGTATATACTTCATTTTTCTTAACAGATTCTGTATGAGTCTGACCATTTTCAAGAACTATTTCAACATCACAATCTGAATATGCCTTGAATTGTACTGTAACGCTGTCTATAACATTATCATTTATTGTATGCCATAAAGCCTTAAATTCACCCTTATCGCCTACTTTATTTGCTGACTGGGCTTCAAATGCTGTTTCATTATCAACTTTATCAGCACATATTGTATTTGCAGATTTAATTGACTGGATTGTCATATCAGTATCAACAACTGCATAAAAAGCGTCTTTTGCCTGATAATCTTCATCAAAGAGATTAGGATAACCACCAATCCACGATGATGAATCAGAAATACCCCACGTAACTACTGCAGTAAGATTTACACCATCATCAACAAGATTTTTATAGAGCTTGAATACGTCCTGATACCTCTGGGCAAGGTCGAGCATACCCTGTTTTGAATTTGATTTCTGGTCAATATCAAGTTCAGTAACGTGAATTTCAAGACCAAGTTCATCATATTTTCTGAAAGCTTCTTCATAGAGTGCAAGTGAAGGATAGCTCATACCAATATGTGACTGCATACCAATACCGTCAATAAGACCTTTTTCGCTCAATGCCTTGCACTTTTCATAGATAGCGTCACGCTTTGCAGGGCTGTATTCATTATAGTCATTATAGAAAAGCTTACAGCCTTGAGGAGCATATTTTCTTGCAAATTCAAATGCATAGTCAATAAAGCTGTCATCACCGAAAACGCTCATCCACGCTGACTGCCCTGTTACTGTATTATTTGAACCAGCAGTCCTCATTTCACCATTTTCTTCAAAGGCTTCATTAACAACGTCCCACGCATAAAATTCTATTTCAGGATACTCTGTTGCAAGAGCATTCATCATATTCTTTATGTAATTCTCAAGACGCTTAATCATAACTTCCTTGGATACCCAGTCAGCATTTGCATCATAATTTTCCTTAAAGAACCAGTCGGGAGTCTGGCTGTGCCATACAAGAACGTGACCTCTTACCTTTATATTGTTTTCTTTAACAAAATCAAGCTGTTGCCTTGCATTGTCAAGAGAAATCTGAGGATTTGTCTGGTCGCCTGTTTTTTCAAGATATGCAAGAGTTGCAGACTGATTAAGGCACGAATCCGGCTTTAAAGTATTACCAAAAGTTATGCTGTCATAATGCTTGTTGATTATGTCACGACATACAGGCAAATCAATATCAGCCTTTGAGCAAGAACCTCCGAGTATAAAATAATCCTTATAAACATCTTTAAGAGATGGAATATCAAGCTGCGCTGTTGGTTCTGGAAGTCTTTCTGCTGAAACATCATCAATATAGAAATCCATAAGGTCTTCAGCACCAACCTGTGCATCTGGAACATAGCCTGTCTGAATGTATACATTAAGGTTTGTTGCATCATTCGGAATCATATATTTACATTCAATCTTTGTCCATTCTCCCTTAGTTGCAGTAGATGATGCAAGTGTTGCATAATTTTCCTTGCCATTCTGATTATACTGGAGATAAAGCTGGAATTTATGAGTATCGCTCCATTCCTCTCCCGTATATCTTACCCACGCACTGAATTTATAGTATCCTCCCTGTTCAAGAACAAGAGTTTTATTACACGAAGGTGCATTCCAAAGTTTTTCACGACCTGTTGTATATACACAATTAGTTCCCGAATGAGGATTTTCAGTTGAAATTGTAACCTGAGCGTCACCACGTCCACACCATTCTCCAAGACCATCTTCAAAATCGTCTGAAAAACCGTCCTGTGTATCGCCTTCCGGTGCAGGTTCACCCATTGCAGTAATATCATCAATATAGAAATCAAGAGTTGTATTATTTGATTCTATATAAATAGTAACACCTGTCGCATCTGATGGAATAGTAACAGTTCCTTTAACCTGTTTCCATTCTCCTGCTGAAGCCTGACAGTTTGAAATGTATTTATAACATTCCTTACCTGTTGAATCTTTATAAAGCATTTGCAGATTAAACTGTTCTGTATTACTTCCATTATGAAGAACCCAGGCACTTAAATCATAAGTCTGACCTGCACGAAGTTCTCTTATTTTAGCACAACCTGCACCGTGCCATTGAACAGTTCTTCCCGAAACATAAAGACTCTTCCCGCCTGAATGAGATTCATCACCTGTAACTGAAATCGATACGTCATCGCCTCTTGCAGCCCAGCCATCATAACCCTCTTCAAAGGTATCATTGAATATTTCCACTGTTTCAGCACTTACATCAGGCATATTTACAGGAATATAACCAATAGTCATACCTGCAATAAGGCTTATTGCCAAAACTTTCTTTTTAAACATAAAAATCTCCCTTTTTTCAATAAATTTATGAATAATAAATATAAAAAATCTTCCATTAGAAAAATTATATCATTTGAAGAAATTAATGTCAATGATAATACTTACAAAAATAATGGTTCAAAATTGTAAAAATAACAATTTTTCAAAAAACAGATACAATATATTTTAATAATAATGCTGATTAATGCCTGTTAAATATTAATTTCTGACTTTTGGAATAATAATGCAGTTCACCTCTTGACAATTACTCTTTTTTATGTTATAGTATTATATCAGAGAACAATTGTCCTTGAGTGACGGACTTTTACTGAGGTGTTAATATTGAATAATGACTCTTCAAAGTTTATTATTGTCAGTTCAAGCGTTCTCCCTGATGTTATTTCCAAAGTCCTTGAAGTAAAAAAACTTCTTGCTAACCGTGAGGAAAAAAGTTCTGCCGCTGCCTGTAAACGTATCGGTATTTCAAGAAGTGCTTACTATAAATATAAGGATTCCGTATTTTCCTATGAGGAAAAACTTACACAGAAAATAATTAATATATGTGCTGTTCTTAAAGATGAACCAGGTGTTCTTTCAAGCGTTCTTACTGCACTTCATTCAATTAATGCAAATATTCTTACTCTTAATCAGAATATTCCTGTTGACAGTGTTGCAAACGTTACAATATCTTTAAGAGTTCACGATGATATATATGAAATGAACAGCATAAAATCAATTATTTCCGATGTCGTCGGAGTTGTTGATGTCAAGATAATATCGGGAGAATAATTTTTTTATATGGAGGAATTTTATAATGTCTAATTTTGCAGTAATGGGTTATGGTGTAGTTGGTTCAGGTGTTGTTGAACTTTTCTATAAAAATAAAAAGTCAATCGAAAAGAATATAGGTCACGAAATGGATATGAAATATATCCTTGATATAAAGGATTTAAGCAATACTCCTTATGCTGATAAGGTTACAAAAAATATTGATGATATTCTTAATGATGATTCTGTAACTACTGTTGCTGAATGTATGGGAGGAGTAAATCCTGCATTCAATTTTGTAAAGGCTTGTCTTGAAAAGGGAAAAAGTGTTTGTACATCAAACAAGGAACTTGTTGCTGAAAAAGGAGATATTCTTCTTGCAACTGCTAAAGCTAACAACTGTAACTTCTTCTTCGAGGCAAGTGTAGGTGGTGCTATTCCGATTACCAGACCACTTCACAAATGCCTTGCTGGTAATGACATAACTGCTGCCGCTGGTATTCTTAATGGTACTACAAACTTTATTCTTGGCAAAATGATTAATGAACAGATGGATTTCAAAGACGCTCTTAAAATGGCTCAGGAACTCGGATATGCTGAAAAAGACCCTACAGCAGATGTTGAAGGTCACGATGCTTGTCGCAAAATCTGTATCCTTTCATCTCTTATCTATGGTAAACATGTTTATCCTAAGAGCGTATATACAAAGGGTATCAGCAGTATCACTATAAAAGATGTTGAATTTGCTGAAAAGCTCGGAAATGTAATAAAGCTTATCGCAAAAGTTGAAAAACTTGAAAATGGTAAAATCCTCCCAACTGTTATGCCTATGCTTGTACCATCTGAAAGGATTCTTTCAAGCGTAAATGATGTATTCAATGCTCTTATGGTTTATGGAAATGGTATTGAAAAAGTTATGTTCTATGGCAGAGGTGCAGGAAAATTACCTACTGCAAGTGCTGTACTCGGCGACATTATAGACGCTGTAAAGCACGACAGAACTATTGTTGCTCAGTCCTGGGAAGCTTCTGACAACGATGATTTCCTTGACGATTATCTTAATATGACTTCAAAGATGTATTTCAGAGTTTCAGCTGATACAAATGTTGAGAATGAAAACTGTGTTGAAGCTGATAACGAAAAGGCATTCATTACAAGTGAAATGACTTTGGAAGAAGCTGAAGTACTCAAGGAAAAACTTGAGGCTGATGGTGGTAAAGTACTTGCATTTATTCCTGTACTTAATGCATAAAAGACTATAAATGATTAAATTATATAAGCTGGGATTTCCAATATTTTGGAAGTTCCAGCTTATTTTTAGTTTATAAAAAACGGGGAAAACCTCTTAGGTTCTCCCCTTTTTATAATTAGAAATTAATTAAAAAATCAGAATTTTTCGATAAGCTTAACAATAAATTTCTTAATCTGACCAAGGTCTGAAATATCAACAACACCGTCAGCTACCACATCTGAATTTGCTAAACCTTCTTCTGTAAGGTCATTAGCCTTTATAATATACTGGTTTACAGTAGTAACATCTCTGATGTCAACTTCACCATCACAGTTAGCATCACCAAGAAGTGTTGCCTCTGTGTTTACAGAAGTACTTTCAGAAGTGTCATCAGAAGATTCAGTAGCAGTTGTAGTTTCTGAAGCTGAAGTTTCTGTTACAGAATCTGATGTATCTGAAGTTTCTGTAGCTGATGTGTCAAGTGTAGTTTCAGTTGTTGTTACTGTTGTTTCGATTGGTTCTTCTGTTGTTGGAGGTTCTTCTCCACCTTCGATAGGATATGTGCCGAGGTCAGGGAGTTCATCAAGAGTAATACAATAATCACTCTGATAGAGTTCCTTGAGGTCTTCAGCCTTGTTGAATATTGGGTTTGTAAGGAAGTTTGTGCTGTCACTTCCACCATCATACCAAGGACAGAAATAGAGCCAACCAGCCTTTTCAGCTACAAGATTTTCAAGAGTAGGAACGCTGTCGTTTTCAGACATAGCAACCATTTTCTTGCTGTTATACTTTTCAACTATTCCATAGAATGTTGAACTGATAGCACTGTCATTATGAACGAGTACAGCACTTCCTGTTGACCAGTCTGTACAGTTGTACTTGTCATATGCGATGAGGTCTACATATTCATCACCTGGATACCAGTTTGTTGATGTATCATAATTATAGCTGTTCCATTCCCAGATGATATTATGGAGTCCGTAATCTTTTACGAGAGTGTTATATGTAAGCTTCCAGAGTTCTTTGTATACAGCAGAGCCTGATTTACCCCACCAGAACCAAGAGCCTGTTTCACCACCACTACCTTCTGCTTCGTGGAGAGGTCTGAAGATAATCGGAATATCTTCGTCCTGTAACTTCTTGATTGATGCAGCAAGGTCAGCAAGACAATCCATATAGTAAATATTTTCCTTTGAACCTTCTTCAAGAACCTTTGCTGTATCGAAATCTGTTTCCTTAGGATTATAAGTAGCAGCTGACCAGTCAACCTTTGTTACACCGTGTTCATAGTTAGCAAAATCCTTAGGAACTGTGATATGCCAAGAAGAAGTTACGATACCACCCTTATTCTTAACCCAGTCAATCATTCTGTCAGTAGTACCATCTTCACTTCCGTAGAGAATATTTGCTTCGTTAAGATAGTCAAACGCTCTGATTGCAGGGAGTTCGCCTGTAAGGTCTTTTATGTAATCAAATTCATATTCAAAGTCGTGAGGACCATACATATATATTTCCTGCTGACCTGAAATAATGTTGTTTCCATAAACATCGCCTAAATAAGCCATAAGTCTTTTCGCTGAATCTGTTGCTTCCGGGTCGCAAGGTGTAGTGTCAAAACCTTTAAGTTCTGGAAGGTCTGCACTTTCTATACGGATATAGTCGAGGTTTGACCAGCCCCAGCTACTTTTTATAGAAATTTCATTTTCACCTGCATTGAGCTTTACAGAACCGAGATTTACTTCAGTCCAAGTTTCTGAAGTAAAGCTTATCTGACCCTGGTCAACACCATTTACAAGAAGATTCTGTACTTTTTCACCATATGGTGCAGAATAGCAAAGGTAAACATCATACATACCTGTTGTTTCAACAGTAACATTTACAGAAGCTACTTCGCCACCGTTTTCAAGGAAAACGAATGCGTCATTTGAAGCACCGTCAACCCATCTGTTAGATGAAGAATCAGGAACTACTGAATTGGTATGAGTACCATCTTCAAATTCATATTTTGTAGTTGAATCAGCAAAAGCCATTGATGAAGGCATTGCTGAAAGTGCAGTAACAGCAGTAGCGAATGCCATAACAGCGGCACAAACTTTCTTTGATGATTTACTGAACATTTTAAACTCCTCCTAAAAATTCATATATATTTTTTAGATAATAATTACTGAATAATCAGTAAAAATATCCTGTATTTTTATCATACAATTTAATTATATCATAGTCTGAAAAAAATATCAATGTTTTTTATATAAATTATTAAACAATATACTTAAATTTGTCAAAAACGCAGAAAAAGTTATATTAAATATGTAAAAAATAGCATTATGGAATACTATTATAATATCTATATATGGTTATTTATACAAATAAAATTTTAAAAACAAGTAAAAAATGGGTTATATTGTATATTGCGAATTTAAGATTGATAAGTTATAATTATAGTAAATATCATTTATGTAAGGGGATTTTATTATGGATTTTAACAATAACAACGCTTTTACCGTAACAGGTGCTGAAGCAAAGAATAAAAAACCAATAGGAATTATTGCAGGAATTTGTGCAGTTGCTCTTGTAGGTGGTTCTGTACTTGCATATAATTTTGTTCCTGTTGTAAAAAATACAGTAAGAATGGCTGTTATGAAACCTGCTGATTATTTACAAACCGTTCAGACTGAAAATTTAAGAAGCGTTTCTGCTGATATTGCAGAGGGATATAAAAAATCCTATGACTATTATAACGCTGATTCTCTTGGTGCTGATATGAATGTTTCGGTTGACCTTGCAGAGCCTTATGCAGTTGATGAAGAACTTAATATGAATATTGAAAATGTGTCAGCAGAAATTGATATTGCTATTAATAGCGATGTAATTTCTGAAGTTATAGATGTAAGCATAAACGACGAGGAAATTGCAACAGCCAACGCTATTATAGATATGGCAGGAGAAAAATTCCTTATGAACATATCTGAACTTACAGAAAGCTATATTGATATGAGTGATTCTGAAGTAAATTTCACTGGTTTGAGCAATTTTAATTATAAATCGTACTATGAAAAGCTTACTCCAGAGTATCTTGAAACATCTTTAAATAAATATGGAGATATATTCACACAGCATCTCAGTAACTGTGAAGTTTCACTTGAAAAGAATTTTAGTGGTGAAGCTGCAGGGGTAAATTATAAATATACAAAAGTTTCAGCAAAGGTTTACGAAAAGCAGTTTTATAATATGATATATACAATGCTTGAGAGTATGAAGGAAGATTCAGAGCTTGAAGAAATATTCAACAGCTATACTGAAATGTATGAGGGAATTTATAATGTTGAGGGATATTCCGAAAATGAAGTTCCTACTTTTGACAGCGTTGTTGATGATACAATGAATGAAATAAAAGATAATATGGAAAATTCTTCTGAAGAACCTGAGCTTGATATATGCATATATGTTGACCCTATGGGTACTATAAGAGGATATTCAGCAGAAGGTATTCAGGACGGAGAAAAAGAAGAAGTTGGTTTCTTAGTTGCAAAGGAAAACAATACTTATGGTTTTGAAGTGTTTGAAGATGAAAAGTCTTTAGTCGAAGTTAATGTTGTGGAAACAGACGGAAGCTTTAGCGGAGTATGTAATATTTCCGATGAAGATGATGAAACAACTTTAAGCATAGGACTTGAAAATATTAAGATAGAAAATCAGGAAATAGGTACTGTAAGTGGTATTCTTTCAATGGATTTAAGCGAAATTGATGAATCGCTTTCAAACTTTGAACTTGTTCTTTCAGCAGAGGATAAAACTCAGAAAATGAGCGTAAGTATTCCTGATGTGGCAGATGTTTCACTCGACTACTCACTTGTTGAAAATCCTGAAATACCATCTGTTCCAACTGATACAATAAGCTATGAAGATATTACAGATGAACAGGGTGAAGCGTGGCTCAAAGGTATCTTTGATAAGCTTGGCTGGGATTATGATGCATTAAATTCAGATGAATATTATGAAGATGATTACTATGAATTTGATGAAGAATATGATTATGAAGATGAATATGTAGATGAAGAAGAATACCCGACAGATGATGATTATTATGAATTTGATTTCGGTTCATACACATATGACCTTTCAAATGCTGAAGTAAAGGTAAACGGAAACCCTGTGCTTATGCCGTCATCAATACCTGAAATATATAATTCTATTGTTATGGAAGATGGCAGTGCTTATATTGAGGATATTTCTGATACCGCATCAATTGCTATGACAGAAGACAGTTCTCTTGTTGTTATTTTCAGCGATATAACAGAGAGAGTAACTGAAAGTACAGCAATTGAATATATAGCTTGTTATTCAGACGCAGGTATTACTCCTCCTGTAGATGTTTCAGTAAACGGAGTAAAAATCGGAAGTTCTGTAAAGGAAGTTGCACAGGCTTTCGGAATTGATGAACAGGAGCTTTCTCTTGCTGCTATAGCTAATCAGGCTTATGAAGTTTACATTGATGATGAAAATAATTATGATTACTGCCTGTCACTTATAATAGAAAGTGCTGTTGTAACAGGAATAGATATTGATTTCAGTTCAGAGTTTTAATAGAAATTCCCCTGAGAATTTATCTTGGGGGATTTTTCATATATGAGGTGAAATAAATTAAGAATTATGATAAATAATGTATATGAAAAATTGAAACAAATAGGGTGGTATCATAATCGTAATATAGAAGTTCAAATTTTTGAAAATGATGTTTTTAAAAATCCTTTGGATTTTATAAAAGAATTTGGTGGATTATATTATGTAAATAATAATAAAATATATTTTGACTTTATAAATGAATATAGAATTATTTTTATGGATAATATGAAAATA
>JAZKXQ010000289.1:0-2274 GCA_045611725.1 Oscillospiraceae bacterium | reverse complement strand
CTAAGACCGCTTGGCCTCCGACTTTATTTCTTACATTTTTAGTTTATAATATTATAAAAATTATAAGGGAAACAAGAGCGGGACAACTTATAAAGGGTATTATGTTTATTGGTATTGTTTATCTTGTCTGTAATGCACTTAAACTGAAAGCAGTATCATTTATATTAAATAAAACATTAAGTATGGGGCTTATAGCAGTTCTGATAATGTTTCAGCCTGAACTCAGAAGAGCGTTGGAAAAATTAGGTCTTACAAATATCCCTATAAGTAATCTTTTTTCTGGAAAACAGTCAGAAGAAGTACAGGCTCAATGGATAACTGCAATTGATGAAATATGCGAGGCTTGTGAGGAACTCTCTGCAACTACAACAGGTGCTTTAATAGTTATGGAGCGTCAGATAAAACTTGGAGAGCAGATTGATACAGGGGTAATGATGAATGCTTCTCCTACAAAGGAGCTTTTTGGCAATATTTTTTATCCGAAAACACCTCTCCACGATGGTGCAGTAATAATGCGTGACGGTATGATACACGCTGCTGCCTGTTTTCTTCCAAAACCTCAGAAAGAAGAACTCATAAATATCAAATTCGGCTCGAGACATCGTGCTGCTATCGGAATGAGTGAAAATTCAGATGCAGTTGTAATAATAGTTTCAGAAGAAACGGGAACTATATCAATTGCTGAAAATGGAAATATCACAAGAAATTACAATAAGGATACCCTTAAAAAAGCATTAAGGGAGAGATTTGCTACAGAATCTGAAAATGAGGAGAAATCCAGAAAACAACTTTTATGGAGGGGAAAAAATAAATGAATATTTCATTCAGTAAAATTAAGGCGAAATTTTTTAAATCCCTTCGTAATGACGCTACACTTATTCTGTATTCATTGATTATTTCAATACTTATATGGTTTATAATTTCTATAAATCTTTATCCAAGTACTAATCAGACTTTGAAAAATATCCCTGTGGAAATAAATATAGAGGGAACATCAGCCTCAGCAAATAATCTTCAGGTTGTTTCATTTGATGTTGAAAAGGTTGATATAAGAGTTACTGGAGAGCGTACGGAAATAGGAAATCTTAAAGCGTCAGACCTCAAAGCAAGTATTGTTATAGATAATGTAACATCTTCGGGAGAATATATTCTCAATTTCAATATCGAAAGAAATGATGGAGTAAAAAATAATTTCAATGTTGAAAATATAAGTCCGTCATATGTAAAGGTCGCATTTGACGAATTTGCTACAAAGGAAATTGAAGTAATTGCAGAAACTCCCAACATATCTGTTGAAAATGGTTATTATAAGGATACAGCAGTATGTACTCCCGAAAAAGTTGAAATATCAGGTCCTAAAAATCAGATTGACAATATAACAAAAATGGTTGTAAAAGTTAATGATGAACTTCATCTTGATAATTACTATACAGCATACAGTCAGGAATTTACTCTGCAAAGCGATTCGGCAATAGTTGACAATAAAAATATCAAAATTTCAGAAACAGAAGTAAAGGTAGATATTCCGGTTTATATGAAAAAAGAGCTTGAACTTACCTATACCTTGCAGAATATACCTTCATATTTTGATGAGGAATCAATTGAATTTGAACTTGAACCAAGTTCAATAGTAGTAACTTCACCTAATAAAGCATTGCTTGAACAGACTACCTGGCATATCGGATATATTGATTTGAGAGATGTTGTAATAGACAGTAATTTCTCATTTGATATTGAACTTCCAAGCGGTTATCAGAATCTTTCAGGAGATACAAAAGTTACAGCAAAGCTTAAATCAGATAATCTTGAAATGAAAACATTGGCAAATATAAGTAATATTTCAGTCATAAATGCTCCGTCACAATATGAAATATCCCTTATGACAAAGAGCATATCCCCTGTATTTATAGGTCCGAAAGAAGATATTGACAAGATAACAGAGCTTGATGTTGTTCTTGAAATTGATGTCAGCAGTATTCTTCCTCTGGAAGCTGGTGAGGAATACAGCGTAAATGTAAATGTTCTTACTCCTAACTATGACAGAGTATGGACTCAGGGAACATATATGGCTGTAATACAAGTAAAAGAACCCGAAGTAACAGAGGTTGACCTTCCAGTCGGATTTGAAGATGATGAAACAGGTTCAGATGAAAGCGAAGAAGTAAATGATACTGAAATTTTCTAAATTAACTTTTTATCTGAAAATTATTTGAAAATACTTGACAAACAGCGACTTAATATGATACAATAATTAAGCCGCGTGCAAACGGATTT
>JAZKXQ010000288.1:0-2278 GCA_045611725.1 Oscillospiraceae bacterium | reverse complement strand
CTTCCTGCATAAACAATCAAGACAGATAGCCAATGCCTATGATTGTGTATGTATTGAAAACCTTGATATGAAATCAATGTCACAATGTTTGAAATTCGGAAAATCAGTTTCAGATAATGGCTGGGGAATGTTTACAGTGTTTTTGAAATACAAACTTGAAGAAATGGGAAAAAGACTTGTAAAGATAGATAAATTTTTTGCAAGTTCCCAACTTTGTAATGTATGTGGATATAAAAATACAGAAACAAAAGATTTGTCGATAAGAGAATGGGATTGTCCTTCTTGTAATACACATCACGACAGAGATATAAATTCAGCCATAAACATAAAAAATGAAGGTATGCGAATGGTTTTTGCATAATCTGAAAATATAAAACCGTGGGACACACGGGGTTAGCTCGTTTATGCTTAGTACGTTGGTACTATCGAGCGAGAAGAAGCCCCCACCTCTACAGGTGGGGGAGGATGTCACTTAATAATACTAAGCAGTACACCTGCGGCAACCGCAGAACCGATAACACCTGCAACGTTAGGTCCCATAGCGTGCATAAGGAGGAAGTTTGTTGGATTTTCTTCAGCACCTACAAGCTGTGACTGACGAGCCGCCATAGGAACAGCTGAAACTCCCGCAGAACCGATAAGAGGATTTATCTTTCCGCCTGTAACCTTGCACATAAGCTTTCCTAAGAGAACGCCTGATGCAGTACCAAGAGCAAAAGCCAATGCACCAAGAATAATAACCTTTCCGAAATCCCAGCTGATTATCTTTTCAGCCTTTGTTGTAGCACCGACAGATACTCCAAGGAATATTGTAACAATATTCATAAGTTCGTTCTGTGCAGTCTTTACAAGTCTTTCACATACTCCGCTTTCTTTAAGAAGATTGCCAAGCATAAGCATACCAACGAGTGGAGCAGCAGATGGAACCATAAGGGAAATAACAAGTGTAACAGCAATAGGGAAAATAACCTTTTCTGTTTTTGAAACAGTTCTTAACTGTTCCATAACGACAGCACGTTCTTTTTTAGTTGTCAATGCTCTCATAATAGGAGGCTGAATAATAGGAACGAGTGCCATATATGTATAAGCTGCAAGGGCTATAGTACCTGTTTCAATTGAGTCGGTAGGTTTAAGGAGTTTACTTGAAACATAAATAGCAGTAGGGCCGTCAGCACCACCGATAATAGCGATTGCACCAGCTTCAGATGGAGTCATTCCAACAGCGGCAGCACCTATAAATGTGAAGAATATACCACACTGAGCAGCAGCTCCGAGGAGGAAGCTTGAAGGATTTGCGATAAGTGATGAAAAGTCCGTCATTGTACCGATACCAAGGAATATAAGAGGAGGATATAGCTGGAGTTTAACTCCGAGGTACAATAGGTCAAGCAGACCGCCTTCTGTAAGAACTCTTACAACGTCAATATGTCCTGATTCATTAATTACAAACAGGTCTGGATTATAAAGTCCGGCAAATGGAAGGTTTGTAAGAAACATACCGAATGCAATTGGAAGAAGAAGAAGTGGTTCAAATTTTTTAGCAATTGCAAGGTACATAAACAGGAAGGAAATAAGAATCATAACAATTTCTTCCCAGCCAAGACCTGCAAAACCACTTGTATTCACCAGTTCGGTAATACTGCTGATAAAAATGTCAATCATAGAATAATTTACCCTTTCATAAAAGATTTCCGTTTAAAACGGATTGGTATTTTCTCTTAATCCTGCCATAGCCCAAGCATTTCTTGAATTTGAAGGGGTATTTTTTGCAGGTTTCACAGATTTTATTCTGTAGGAAGTATTGTCTGCTTCAGCCATCATTGCAACAGCGGCGGCAATTACGGCAATTACTTCATTGTTGTCAGATTCAGTGATTTCTTCGTATTCTTCGACAGTTTCAATTGTTTCGACAGATTCTGATTTGATTTCAGCGATTTCTTTTGATTTTTTATTCTGTTCCATATTTTCAAAGAGTTTGCCGACAGCATTTATAAACAGAATAAGTATAGTCAATGCTATAAATACAACTATCATACCAGTTAAAACTAACGCAAATACATAAGACCATTCCATTTGCATTTCCATATACAACTCTCCAATCCATATAAAATAATATAGTATAATTATATAATAAAATTCGGTTATTTGCAATATAAATTTAAAATTTTTTTAGAATTTATTATTGATTTTAAAAAATTTTGTTGAAAATATATAAAATAATAAGCAAAATTTTTTTGTATAAAAATCTTATTTTTATATTGACTTTTTGGGTATATGA
>JAZKXQ010000287.1:0-1805 GCA_045611725.1 Oscillospiraceae bacterium | reverse complement strand
TAAAGATGAGCTTGGTATTCACGCACGACCTGCCGGTATGTTGGCAAAAGCTTGTAAACTTTATGAAAGTGAAATCACAATTTCAAAAGATGAAAAAAAAGCTGTCTGTACAAAACTTATGGCAGTTATGAGTCTTGGAATAAAATGTGGAGATACAGTGACAATCAGTATAAACGGCAAAGATGAAGAATCAGCTGAAAAGGGTATCAGAGAATTTTTTGAGGCGAATCTTTAAAAATTTTGTCAAGCTATAAGAAGTGGGGAAAACCTGAAAAATAGGTTTTCCCCTTAAAAAATTTTTTTAGAATACTGTTTCAATAACTTTTTCAGAATTTTCTGTTGTATATTTCCAGTAGTCTATATGCCCATCTTTTATGAAATATTTGAAATTTTTTGCAGGACAATCCGAATTAAATACATCTACTATTATGAGTTTTACTTTCATTTTTTCAGGAATAAGTGCCTTTATGTAAACACTTGCACTCTGTCCTGTCTGAACATTTTCTTTAGGTTCTGCAAGACCTGCAAGATTAGGAGCAAGTTCTATAAATATTCCATAACTTTCTACTGAACGCACTACTCCTGCAACTGTTTCTCCCGTATTGAACATTGATACATTTTCCTCCCAAGTTCCAAGAAGCTCTTTATGTGAGAGCCATACTCTTGCCTGAGGACTTCCCGAATTTTCGGGTGCTGATGATTTGACAACAACATTTATATTCTGACCTATCGTAAAACGGTCAGATGGGTGAGAAATTCTCGAAACGGATATTGCATCAATAGGGATAAGGGAAGGAATACCACAGCCTATGTCAACAAAACAGCCAAACTGTTCAAGATGAGTAACTTTTGCAGGAATTACATCTCCCGATTTAAGACAGGATATATAATTGTCAATACATAACTGTTGAACGCATCTTCTTGAAAGAAAAGCAACCGGCTGACCATTTTCATCTTTTGAAATATTCATAACCTTGAAACATACAGGTTTATTGACCTTTGATATTAAAGCAATATCTCTTGTTGAGCCGTCAGAAATACCAACAGCTCCTTCTTCTCTCGGAATGATACCTTTTGCACAGGGCAGGTCTACTATGAGATTATGCTCATTGTCACATATTACAGCCCTTGCCTCAAGGGTTTTTCCCTGCACCATAGCTTCCTGAAGTGCTGACAGGGATTTGATTGAATTTCTGTTCTCGGCTGTATTTATAAGACAGCCCTCCGGATAAAATTTGTTCATTTTTTTACCTCCCAGATTTTGTTCTGACATCAGCTGACTGATTATCTTTATTTTTCAGTCAGCTTTAATTCTGTCCTAATGATATATATGAGAGTTTTTGAAAATATATACTTAAAATTTATAAATTTTATGGAATAAAAGTTTTAGAGGATATTGAAATTCCACCGGAAGATGTTATTATGCTGTGAACTCTTGCAGAAACTTCCTCTGTACAGATTACAGTCAAAAGAGTTGTCTGTATTGTTCTGGGTTCTATGATATTTCTTGCTGTGGAATTAACTGCTAATGTTATATAATTTTGCGTAGTAACAGCAGTTGGAATAAGTCTGAAATATGAATTATCCGTACCTCGTTTGCTCATACGATGAGATGTTATCTTTATTTTTCTTATTCCACTTACATTTTTTCTTATCTTTCTTGATGCAATTTCTGCTGAGTCAAACTGTTCAAATTCTGCCTGTATACTTTTTAACATACAAAACAACCCTTTCATTTTATATTGTTTTATTATAGTTACCATTTTTAAATATAAAAATTCATATTAATATTAAAAATATTTTGT